>NZ_AMRL01000004.1 GCF_000299935.1 Oceanibaculum indicum P24
CCACGACCTACTGATTAAAAGTCAGTTGCTCTACCGGCTGAGCTAAGGACTCTTGGCGCGATACGCGGCTTGCGCGTTCGGGTGGCCGCAACCTAGGCAAGCTTGCCCGCCGGGTCAATCCCCGGGGTTGCGCCGCCCGGCTTTTTCCTAGGCGCGGGTCTCGACCTCGGGCGCGCTATCCTTGGCGAAGCGGTGCATGACGCGCTCGGCGATACGGGGCGGCACGAAGGTACTGATATCGCCGCCCAGGGCGCCGATCTCCTTCACGAAGCGCGAGGAGATGAATTGCTGGCGCTCGGAGGCCATCAGGAACACGGTCTCGATATTCGAGTCGAGACGGGCATTCATGCCGGCCATCTGGAACTCGTACTCGAAGTCGGAGACGGCGCGCAGCCCGCGCACGATCAGCGAGGCATTCGCCGCCTGGCAGAAATGCATCAGCAGATTGTTGAAGGACCGGGCCTCGATATGGTCGTACTCGCCCGTGCCATTCATCGCGGCGATTTCGCCCCGCACCAGATCCAGCCGCTCGCCAATGCTGAACAGCGGTCCCTTACCGGCATTCTGCGCGACCGCGATGATCAGGCGGTCAACCATCTTCGAAGCGCGCTTGATGATATCCAGATGGCCGTAGGTGATCGGGTCGAAAGTGCCCGGATAGACCCCGATCAGATGCTTATTCATCACGCCCCTCCGATTCCGTCGCTGCCTCCCCTTCAGCAGGGTCGCCCTCGACGATGTCGGCAGCTTCCCCGATCTCGTCGCCGATCTCGTCCTCTGCGGCGCCGCTTTCCTCGGCCATCCAGGCGACGGAGACGATATGCTCATCCTCGGCGACCCGGAACAGGGTGACGCCCTGCGTCCGTCGGCCGGCGATGCGGATATCATGTACCGGACAGCGGATAAGCTGGCCGCCATCGGTCACCAGAACGATCTGGTCGGTCTGCGCCACCGGGAAGGAGGCCGCCAGCTTACCGTTGCGCTCATTCAGCTCCATATTGGCGATGCCCTGCCCGCCGCGGCCGGTGACCCGGTACTCATAGGCGGAAGTGCGCTTGCCAAAGCCCTTCTCGCTGACGGTAAGGATGAATTCCTCGCGCGAGGCCAGTTCCTCGAAGCGGGTATCGTCGAGAGCGCCGCCATTGCCGGCCCCCTCCTCGGCATCCAGCACGACGGCCTCCTCGGCGCCGTCATCGCCATTCTGGCGCCGCAGCGCGGCCGCCCGGCGCAGATAGGCGACCCGCTCGTCCGCCGTGGCCTCGACATGGTCGATGATCGACAGCGAGATGACCTGATCGTCGCCCTGCAACCTGATGCCGCGCACGCCCATCGAATCGCGGCCCTTGAACTCGCGCACATCCGTCACGGCGAAGCGGATACACTGGCCGTTACGGGTGGAGAGCAGCACATCCTGCTCCGTCGAGCAGGGCATCACGCCGACCAGATGCTCGCCCTCATCCAACTTCATGGCGATCTTGCCGTTCGACTTGATGTTGGTGAAGTCGGACAGCGAATTGCGCCGCACCGTGCCCGCCGAGGTGGCGAACATGACATGCAGCCCGCCCCAGCTTTCCTCGTCGGCCGGCATCGGCATGATGGTGGAGATGCCCTCGCCCGCCTGCACCGGCAGCATGTTCACGATCGGCTTGCCCCGGCCCTGCGGCGTCGCCAGCGGCAGCTGCCACACCTTCATGCGGTAAACCATGCCGCGCGAGGTGAAGAAGAGCAGCGGCGTATGCGTATTGGCGACGAAAACGCGCGAGACGAAATCCTCGTCGCGGGTCGTCATGCCGGCGCGGCCCTTGCCGCCGCGCTTCTGCGCCCGGTAGGTCGAGAGCGGCACGCGCTTCACATAGCCGAGACGGCTGACCGTCACCACCATGTCCTCGCGCTGGATCAGATCCTCGATATCCTGGTCCAGTTCGCCTTCTTCCAGCGCGGTGCGGCGCGGCGTGGCGAACTGTTCCTTGATGCGCACCAGCTCCTCGCGCAGCACGCTCATCAGCTTCTCGCGGGAGCCCAGGATCGCCAGATATTCTTCGATTTTCCCAGCGATTTCCTGGGTTTCCTCGACCAGCTTCTCGCGTTCCATGCCGGTCAGGCGCTGCAGGCGCAGCTCCAGGATGGCGCGGGCCTGTGCTTCCGACAGCCGGTACTTGCCATCGACCACGGCGCGGCCCGGCTCGTCGATCAGGGCGATATAGGGCGCGACATCGGTCGCCGGCCAGTCCTTGCCCATCAGCGCGGCGCGCGCCTCTGCGGCATCGCGGGACGCGCGGATCAACTCGATGACCGGATCGAGATTCTGGATCGCCACCAGCAGGCCGACCAGGATATGGGCGCGGTCACGGGCCTTGCCCAGCTCATAGACCGTGCGCTTGGTGATGACCTCCTCGCGGAACTGCAGGAACGCCTCGATGACCTGCTTCAGGGTCATCATTTCCGGCCGGCCGCCATTCAGCGCCAGCGCATTCACGCCAAAGGAGGTCTGCAGCGGCGTATAGCGGTACAGCTGGTTCAGCACCACATCCGCCTGGGCGTCGCGCTTGATCTCCACGACGACGCGCACGCCGTCGCGGTCGCTCTCGTCGCGGATGTCCGAGATGCCTTCGACGATCTTGGCGTTCACCACCTCGGCGATGCGCTCGATCAGGCGCGCCTTGTTCACCTGGTAGGGGATCTCGCTGATGACCAGCGCCTCGCGGTCCTTGCGGATTTCCTCGACCGCCACGCGGCCGCGCATGACGACCGACCCGCGCCCGGTGCTGTAGGCCTCGTGGATGCCGCGCTTGCCCATGATGATGCCGCCGGTCGGGAAATCCGGCCCCGGCACGTGCTGCATCAGCCCTTCCATGCTGATGGAGGGGTCGTCCACATAGGCGCAGCAGGCGTCGATCACCTCGCCCAGATTGTGCGGCGGAATGTTGGTCGCCATGCCGACGGCGATACCGCCGGCGCCATTCACCAGCAGGTTGGGATATTCCGCCGGCAGGACGGCGGGTTCCTCGACCGATTCGTCGTAGTTGGCGACGAACTTCACGGTCTCCTTATCGATATCGCGCAGCAGCGCCTCGGCCGCCTTGGCCAGCCGCGCCTCGGTATAGCGCATGGCCGCCGGCGGATCGCCGTCCATCGAGCCGAAATTGCCCTGCCCATCGATCAGCGGCAGGCGCATGGAGAAGTCCTGCGCCATGCGCACCATCGCATCATAGATGGCGCTGTCGCCGTGCGGATGGTATTTACCCATGACATCGCCGACGATGCGGGCCGACTTGCGGTAGGGCTTCGTCCAGTCGTAGCCGCCATCCTTCATCGCGTAGAGAATACGGCGATGCACGGGCTTCAGCCCGTCGCGCACGTCAGGAAGGGCGCGCGCAACGATTACGCTCATGGCGTAATCAAGGTAGGAGCGGCGCATCTCCTCTTCGATGGAGACGGGCTTTACATCGAAGCCGGGAGGCGTTCCGGGAGGCGTCGTCGTGGACAAGGCGAAGGGAACTTTCCGTTACGGGCGATGGTGGCTTGGCAGCGCGTCATTATGAGGCGCGATCTTGGCTTACCCCAAGATATTGTTGTTTGAACGAGGTTTCTAGCATGTTTCGCGCATGCGAACAACGTTGCAGACAGGCCCACGGACAGGCCGCTGGCGGGGCTCGCAAAACCAGCTTCATCCAGGCCTTTGGCTGCTCTTAAGAGAGCCTTAAAGATTAGGGGTTATTATTTTAGAAGTCTGGCAGAATCCACAGCAAAACAATGTCGAACGCCAGTCATCAAGCGGGGCAGAATTCATCGATGTCTGACACGAAAATAACCGCCTTGCAGAATGGGGAAGCCACCGAGCTTAAGAATCTTCGTCCTGCCGATCTTGCCAAGGCCCTGTCGCTTCACGAAAGGCTGCTGTCCGGCCGGCCCGGCGGCCGTCGTGCCCTGCTGTCCGGATTCCGGCTGGAGGCCACCGATTTCAGCACGCGTGACCTGCGCGAATCGGATTTCACCGGTGCTGCTCTCGCCGGCAGTCTGTTCCGCCGGACCAAGCTGCAATTCGCCAATTTCTATGCCGCTGACCTGCGCCGCACCAATTTCAATGGCGCCGACCTGACACGCGCGGACCTGCGCGGTGCGTGCTTCCGCGGCGCCAGCCTGGTTGGCGCCAATCTGACCGAGGCCGACATCCGCGAGGCCGTTCTGGCGCGCTATTCCGCCAACCGGATTCCCACGGCTGTCAGCCATGGTGACGGCCATGCGGATATGAGCGCCATCAATGCCGAAGGCGCCAATCTCAGCAATGCGAAAATGGGCGGTTCCTTTACGCTACGCGCCGATTTCAGCGAGGCGAACCTGTCCAATGCCGATCTGCGCAACGCCGACCTGCGGATGAGCAATTTCCGCAATGCCATCATGACCGGCGTGAACCTGATCGGGGTGAATGCCGCCGGTGCCGATTTCCACGGCGCCGTGCTGACCAACGCGCGTATTCACGATGCCAATTTCGATGGCGTCGATCTCACCGGGGCCATTCTCGACCTCACCCACCTCACCTCCCCGGTCTTTGCCCGGGCGGTGCTGCCGAAGACGCCGGAAGATGCCGGCCTGGACCTGGAAGCAGCGCTCGACATGCACGAAAGCTGGGTCCGGAGCGCGGCGCACGAGGGCAAGCGCCTCACCCTGGACGGCATCGACCTGTCGCGCGGCGATTTTTCCGCGCGCAACCTGACCGCCATTTCAATGGCCGAGGCCATCCTGCGCGGCTGTAACCTGACCGGGGTGCAGCTGGCCAGCGCCAATCTGGCACGAACTGACCTGCGTGCCGCGATCCTGCGCAATGCCGATCTGCGCGGCGCGAGCCTGGAACATGCGCATCTGAACGAATCGATCCTGGCCGGCGCCGACCTGTCCCCGCTGACCGATGTCGGCAGTTCCGGGCGGTCGCTCAGTACCGATCTGCGCGGTGCGAAGCTGGTGGGTGCCGATCTGCGCGGCGCGAAACTGATGCATGCCAATCTCGCCGGCGCCGACCTGTCGCGGGCGAAACTCGACGAAGCCGACCTGACCGGCGCCAATCTCGACGGTGCCCGTTTCATCGGTGCCGCCATGGGCAATGCGAAGCTGCAGGGTTCCTCAATGGAGGGGACGACCGGCCTCGTCTGAAGCGAACCGGGCGCGAGAGCGTGCCTCAGGAGACCGCCAGCAGCCGATCCGCCGGCAGCTTCAGGGTAACCCTCGTGCCCTTGCCGACCTCGCTCTCCAGCTCCAGCACGCCATTATGCAGGGCCGCGATGGCCTGGCTGATCGTCAGCCCGAGGCCGGTGCCACGATCATCATGCTCGGTCTTCGCATGCAGTTGCTTGAACGGCATCATGGCGATCTTCGAATCGGCGGCACTCATCCCGATACCGGTGTCGATCACGGAAATGGCGAGCCAGCCCCGCGAATCGATCTCGCTGCGCACCACAACACGCCCCCCGGCCGGCGTGAACTTCACCGCGTTCGACAGGAGGTTGAGGAAGAGCTGCTTCAGCTTGGTTTCATCGCCGACGACCAGAGGGAAAATGCAGGCGGGATCGACCTGAATCTTCACCTGCCCCATGGCCGCACGCTCGCTTAGAATGCGGATCGAGGTCTGCAATATCCGGCCGATATCGACCTGGCGCTCGTCGAGCACCATCTCGCCGGCCTCGATCTTCGACAGATCGAGAATATCGTTGATGATGCCGAGCAGGTGACGGCCGCTCTGCATGATATCCTCGGCATAGTCGCGGTACCGGTTATCCAGCGGCCCGAACAGCTGGTTGACCATGATCTCGCTGAACCCGATAACCGCGTTCAGCGGCGTGCGCAATTCATGCGTCATCTGCGCCAGGAACTGGCGGGCCGAGTTGCGTTCCGTCTCGGCCTGCAATTTCGCCCTGTGCAGGGTCTCCTCGCGCTCTAGCCAGGGCCGCCGGTCGCGCAGATAGACGATATGCTCGCGCGCCTCCTTGCCGGCTTGGAGCGGCAGCAGCAGCACCTCCACCGGCACTTCAGAGTCCGGCCCGATCAGCTTGCCCGTCAGCCAGGAAATCCCACCCGCCCGCTGCGCGTCGATGCTGACGACACGGGCGAAAGACTGGCCATGGCCGAACGCGGCATCATCGACACCGATCAACCGGGACAGCGCAATGTTCGAATCGCGAACGATCCCGCCCTCAATGAGCAGGACAGGCTCCGGGTAGAACCCTACCCAGTGCCCCAGACGCTCTTTGAGGAGTCCAGCCATGCAATGTCTATAAGGATGTTACTTTAAGAACCCGGCAACTTTAGGCTCTATTGCTTTCGAGAGCGTTAAATTTTGGGCTGTCCGGAAAAAATAGCTGTCCCGCCCTGTCAGAAGGGAATTTCGTCATCCAGGTCGCTGCCGCCACGGGGTGCACCGCCGCCAGAGCCACCGGAAGAGCCGCCCGAATAATCGTCCGGACCCGAATCATAACCTCCGCCCCCGCCACCGGAGCCACCGCCATAACCGCCGCCGGAGCCACCGCCATCGCCACGCCCGTCGAGCATGGTCAGCTCGCCGCGATAGCGCTGCAGCACGATTTCGGTCGTGTACTTCTCCTGGCCGCTCTGATCCTGCCATTTGCGGGTCTGTAGCGAGCCTTCGATGTAGATTTTCGAGCCCTTGCGCAGATATTTCTCGGCGACATCAATGAGGTTCTCGTTGAAGATCACGACGCGGTGCCACTCTGTGCGCTCCTTGCGCTCGCCGCTCTGGCGGTCGCGCCAGCTCTCCGAAGTCGCCAGCGCCAGATTCGCCACCTTCTGGCCGTTCTGCATGGAGCGAATCTCCGGATCGCGTCCCAGATTACCGATCAGGATGACTTTGTTGACGGACCCGGCCATGTGTTTCCCCAAACTTCAAGAATAGATACAA
The DNA here is from genome assembly GCF_000299935.1 of Oceanibaculum indicum P24. NCBI lineage: Bacteria > Pseudomonadati > Pseudomonadota > Alphaproteobacteria > Rhodospirillales > Oceanibaculaceae > Oceanibaculum > Oceanibaculum indicum. The sequence continues at coordinate 6,908 of NZ_AMRL01000004.1, forward strand.
AACAAACGAAATCAGCGACAAAGCGGCGATCCTTTATCGCCAGCCGTCACTGTGGGTAGCGACTTTACATGCAAAGGACGTTCGGATGCCACCGGGTAGTCGTTCCGGCATCGTATCAATAGCGCCTCCGCACAACTGCATTTTCAGTTTCTTTCCTGAATTGCTATTTGTTCTTTTTTTGTTCCTTTTTGAGTTTATAATTGAAAGGTGGCAAGAAAGCAATTCGCCCGCCATATAGTTCAGGCCATAACCTCCCGAGACGGTTTGCCCCATGCTTGAGACCATCCGCGTTCGCGGCGCCCGCGAGCACAATCTGAAGAGTGTCGATGTCGATCTGCCGCGCAACAGCCTGACGGTCATCACCGGCCTGTCCGGTTCCGGCAAGTCGTCGCTGGCCTTCGACACGATCTATGCCGAAGGGCAGCGCCGCTATGTCGAGAGCCTGTCGGCCTATGCCCGCCAGTTCCTGGAGCTGATGGGCAAGCCGGATGTGGACCTGATCGAGGGCCTGTCACCGGCGATTTCCATCGAGCAGAAGACGACCTCGAAGAATCCGCGCTCCACCGTGGGCACGGTCACCGAGATCTACGACTATATGCGCCTGCTGTTCGCGCGGGTCGGCATCCCCTACTCGCCCGCCACTGGCCTGCCGATCGAGAGCCAGACGGTCAGCCAGATGGTGGACCGCATTGTGGCGATGCCGGAAGGCACGCGCCTCTACCTGCTGGCGCCCATCGTGCGCGGCCGCAAGGGCGAATACCGCAAGGAACTGCAGGAGCTGCAGAAGCGCGGCTTCACCCGCGTGAAGATCGACGGCGAGCTCTACGAGATCGACGAGGCGCCGGCGCTGGACAAGAAGCGCAAGCACGATATCGAGGTGGTGATCGACCGGCTGGTGGTGCGCGACGGCCTGGCGACGCGGCTGGCCGATTCGCTGGAAACCGCGCTGGAGCTGGCCGACGGGCTGGCCATCGCGGAAAATGCCGATGGCGGCGAGCGGACGATCTTCTCCGCCAAGTTCGCCTGCCCGGTCAGCGGCTTCACCATCGACGAGATCGAGCCGCGCCTGTTCTCCTTCAACAACCCGTTCGGCGCCTGCCCGGCCTGCGATGGGCTTGGCACCAAGATGTATTTCGACCCCGAGATGGTGGTGCCGAACGACACGCTGAGCCTCGCGGAAGGCGCCATCGCGCCCTGGGCCAATTCCTCCTCGCAATATTACAAACAGACGCTGGAGAGCCTGGCCAAGCATTTCGGCGTGAAGATGCGCACGCCCTTCCGTGACCTGCCGGAAGAGGCCCGCAACGGCGTCCTGTTCGGTACCGGCGCGGATGCGGTCGAAATGACCTTCGACGATGGCTTGCGCAAATACACCACCAACAAGCCGTTCGAGGGTATCGTGCCCAACCTCGCCCGCCGGTTTCGCGAGACCGACAGCGCCTGGGTGCGCGAGGAGCTGGGCCGCTTCCAGTCCGTTACCACCTGCGAAACCTGCCACGGCCAGCGGCTGAAGCCGGAGGCGCTGGCGGTGAAGCTCGACGGGCGCAATATCTCGGAAGTCGCGGAATTCTCCGTCGCCGAGGCGCATGACTGGTTCGGCCGCCTCTCCGGCACGCTCTCCGACAAGCAGAACGAGATCGCCGGCCGCATCCTGAAGGAAATCAACGAGCGGCTGGGCTTCCTGATGAATGTCGGCCTCGACTATCTGACGCTGTCGCGCGCCTCGGCCACGCTGTCGGGCGGCGAGAGCCAGCGTATCCGCCTCGCCTCGCAGATCGGGTCCGGCCTCACCGGCGTGCTCTATGTGCTGGACGAGCCCTCCATCGGCCTGCATCAGCGCGATAATGACCGGCTGCTGGCCACGCTGCGCCGGCTGCGCGACATCGGCAATACGGTTATCGTGGTCGAACATGACGAGGATTCGATCCGCGCCGCCGATTATCTGGTCGATATGGGACCGGGTGCGGGCGCGCATGGCGGCACGGTGGTGGCGATGGGCACGCCGGCCGAGGTGATGCAGAACCCGGCCAGCATCACCGGCCAGTATCTGACCGGCATGCGCCAGGTGCCGGTGCCGGCGAAGCGGCGCAAGGGCAAGAAGGGCCAGGTGCTGCGGCTGAGCGGCGCCACTGGCAATAATCTAAAGAATGTCTCGGTCGATATCCCGCTCGGCACCTTCGCCTGCGTGACCGGCGTGTCGGGCGGGGGCAAATCGACCCTGATCATCGACACGCTCTACAAGGCGCTGGCCCGGCGGCTGCACAATGCGCGCGAACATGCCGCCCCGCATGACCGGATCGACGGCATCGAGCTGATCGACAAGGTGATCGACATCGACCAGTCGCCGATCGGCCGCACCCCGCGCTCCAACCCCGCCACCTATACCGGCGCCTTCACGCCGATCCGCGACTGGTTCGCCGGACTGCCGGAGGCGAAGTCGCGCGGCTACGCGCCGGGCCGCTTCTCCTTCAACGTGAAGGGCGGCCGCTGCGAAGCCTGCCAGGGCGATGGCGTCATCAAGATCGAAATGCATTTCCTGCCCGACGTCTATGTCCAGTGCGACGTCTGCAAGGGCAAGCGCTATAACCGCGAGACTTTGGAAATCCACTTCAAGGGCAAGTCCATCGCCGATGTGCTGGACATGACGGTGGAGGATGCGGCGCAGTTCTTCCAGGCCGTCCCCTCAATCCGCGACAAGATGGAGACGCTGGAACGGGTCGGCCTCGGCTATGTCCATGTCGGCCAGCAGGCCACCACCCTGTCGGGCGGCGAGGCGCAGCGCGTGAAGCTGGCGAAGGAGCTCTCCCGCCGGGCCACGGGGCGCACCCTCTATATCCTCGACGAGCCGACCACCGGCCTGCATTTCGAGGATGTGAAGAAGCTGCTGGAAGTGCTGCACGCGCTGGTCGATCAGGGCAACACGGTGCTGGTGATCGAGCATAATCTGGAGGTCATCAAGACCGCCGACTGGGTCATCGATCTGGGGCCGGAAGGCGGCACCGGCGGCGGCGAGATCGTCGCCATCGGCACGCCCGAGGAAGTGGCCGAAAACCCGCGCAGCCACACCGGACGCTATCTGAAGCCCTATCTCGGCGCGGCAGCGGAAAAGAAGCTGGCGTAAGACACAAGCTGTCCGCTCAAGCAGACAGTTCGCACCTGCAACAGGCTTTCCAGAATCAAACTCCACCCGTCACCCCCGGGCTTGTCCCGGGGGTCCAGGTTTCAGCCTGCTCAACTGATGCCAGCGTCAGCTCAACCGTGGATTCCCGGCACAAGGCCAGGAATGACGGAAAGCATATAAAAGCGCTGGAACCGTTAGGCTTTCAGCCTTCAGGAGCCGGGCCTACACCGCCGCCAGTCGCTGCAGGGCTGCCGACAGCTTGTCGCGGGTGGCCTCGGCGTCGGCCTTGCGCTCCTGATTCTCCTCGACCACCTCGGGCGGCGCCTTGGCGACGAAATTCTCGTTCGCCAGCTTGGCGGCGATCTTCCTAATCTCCGCCTCCACCTTGTCGATCTCCTTGGTCAGGCGCTGCTTTTCCGCCGAGACATCGATCAGCTCGGCCAGCGGCAGGGCAAGCGTGGCCTCGTCGAGGACGATCTGCACTGCCCCCCTGGCGGTTTCATCCACCGTCTCGACCCCGGAGAGCCGTGCCATGCGCAGGATGATGTCGTTATGCGCCGCAAACCGCGCCTGCGTGGCGGCACTGGCGCCCTTCACCTGCAGCGGTGCCTTGGCGGCGGGCGGCACATTCATGTCGCTGCGCACCGAGCGGATGTCGGAGATCAGCCGCACCAGCCATTCCATCTCCGCATCGGCTTCCGGGTCGATCAGGCTGTCCGGCAGGTCCGGGAAGGATGCCGAGATCAGCAGCCCGCCGCGTTTTTCGGCAAGCGCGTTCCACAGCTCTTCGGTGATGTAGGGCATGATCGGGTGCAGCATCAGCAGGATCTGGTCCAGCGCCCAGCCGGTCATGGCGCGGGTCTCGGCCTTGGCGGCCTCGTCCTCGCCCAGCAGGATCGGCTTGGTGAATTCCAGATACCAGTCGCAGAAGCTGCCCCAGATGAATTGGTAGGCCGCACCGGCGGCGTCGTTAAAGCGATAGGTTTCAAAGGCCTGCGATATCTTCTTCGCTGTCCGCACGACCTCGCCGGCAATCCAGCGATTGACCCGCTGCTTGGCCGTGGCGGGATCGAAGCCCTCGACGGCCCGCGCCCCGTTCATCTCGCAATAGCGCGCCGCGTTCCACAGCTTGGTGGCGAAGTTGCGATAGCCCTCGACCCGGCTTTCGGCCAGCTTGATGTCCCGCCCCTGCCCGGCCTGCGCCGTCAGGGTGAAGCGCAGCGCATCGGCGCCGAACCGGTCGATCAGGTCCAGCGGATCGATGACATTGCCCTTCGACTTCGACATCTTCTGGCCGCGCTCGTCGCGCACCAGCGCGTGGATATAGACGGTGCGGAACGGGATATCCTTCTCGAAATGTATGCCCGCCATCATCATCCGGGCAACCCAGAAAAAGATGATGTCCAGACCCGTGACCAGCACGTCGCCGGGGTAATAGCGCTTCAGCTCCGGCGTTTCGTCCGGCCAGCCCAGCGTGGAGAACGGCCACAGGGCGGAGGAGAACCAGGTGTCCAGCACGTCCGGGTCGCGGGTCAGATCTACCGGCTTGCCATAGTGCTTCGTGGCGGCTTCCTGTGCCTCCTCCTCGGTTTCCTCGACGAAATAAGCACCGTCCGGGCCGTACCAGGCCGGAATCTGATGCCCCCACCAGAGCTGGCGCGACACACACCAGGGCTGGATGTTGCGCATCCACTCGTAATAGGTCTTTTCCCACTGCTTCGGCACGAACTCGGTCTTGCCGGTCTCCACCGCTTCGAGCGCCGGCTTGGCTAGCGTGGCGGCATCGCAAAACCACTGATCGGTCAGCCAGGGCTCGATGGCCACGCCGGAACGGTCGCCATGCGGCACGGTATGCGGGTGATCCTCGATCTTCTCCAGCAGGCCCAGCGCCTCGATATCGGCGACGATCTTCTCGCGCGCCTTGTAACGGTCGAGGCCGCGATAGGCTTCCGGTGCGTTCTCGTTCATCCGCGCCTCGCGGTCGAGAACGTTGATCATCTCCAGATGATGCCGCTTGCCGACCTCGAAATCGTTGAAGTCATGCGCCGGGGTGATCTTCACCGCGCCGGTGCCCTTCTCCGGGTCGGAATAGTCATCGGCGATGATCGGTATTTTCCGGCCGACCAGCGGCAGCTCGACCATCTGGCCAACCAGATCGGTAAACCGCTCATCCTCGGGATGTACGGCAACGGCGGTGTCGCCCAGCATGGTTTCCGGGCGTGTGGTCGCCACAGTGATCGAGCGGCCGCTGCCATCGGCCAGCATGTAGCGGAAATGCCAGAGCTTGCCCTTCACCTCGCGCGGCTCAACCTCCAGGTCGGAAATCGCGGTCAGCAGGCGCGGGTCCCAGTTCACTAGCCGCTTGTCGCGGTAGATCAGCCCTTCCTTGAACAGCCGCACGAAGACCTTGCGCACTGCCTTCGACAGGCCCTCATCCATGGTGAAGCGCTCGCGTTCCCAATCCGCCGAGGCACCCAGCCGGCGCAGCTGATTGATGATCGTACCGCCGGATTCCGCCTTCCACTCCCACACCTTCTCGACGAATTTCTCGCGGCCGAGATCGTGCCGGGTGACCTGCTGGGCCTCAAGCTGTCGTTCCACCACCATCTGGGTGGCAATGCCGGCATGGTCGGTGCCCGGCTGCCACAGCACGTCATAGCCCTTCATCCGGTGATAGCGGATCAGGATGTCCTGCAGGGTGAAGGTCAGCGCGTGGCCCATATGCAGGCTGCCGGTAACGTTCGGCGGCGGCATCATGATCGTGTAGGGCGTCTTGCCCGACTTGGGGTCGCAGCAGAAGGCACCGCTCTTCTCCCATTCCGGGTACCATTTCGCCTCGATCGCGGCCGGCTCGAACGTCTTGCCCAGCATTCTCGAAAATCCTCGGTTTCGTCTGGTCTTGTGGGGAGTAAGGGACCAAGCCGCCTTATCTACGACAAGCGGCCCTCCCTGCCAACGGCAAACGCCAAGGCATAACGCCAGAAACCGCCATTCATCCCTGCGGGATGGGCGGGCCGGGCGGCGGCAAAGTCCGTCATTCTTCGGGGTGGCGCTGTCCCTGCCGGGCGATCCGCTCGATCTCCTCGCGGACCAGCCGCTCGACGATGTGCGGCAAATTCTTGTCGAGCCAGTCCTTCAGCATCGGCCGCATGACCTCCTTGGTCAGCGATTCCAATGTCTTGTGGCCGGCGCCGATGGGCAGTTCCGGATGCCGTGCCTCCAGGGTGGAGGTCAGGTTGGCGAAAGCGGAAACGGCCTCATCCCGCTTCGGCGGGGAGACCAGCCCTTCATCCTCTTCCTCGAAGTCGGGCTGCGGCGGTGGCGCGGCCTGGGCGCGACGCCGCTGTTCCTCGAACAGCGGCTCGACTTCCGCCTCTTCCTCGACCTTTTCGGTGAGGTCGAGGATGTCTTCCTCTTCCTCCTCCGGGACGAAGGCTTCTTCCTCGATTTCGGGTTCCGGCTCGAATTCCGGTTCCGGCTCCTCGGCGGGCACCGGTTCGAAATCGACCTCTGGCTCGGGTTCGGGTTCCGGCTCGGCTACAGGCTGTGGCTTCGGCGCAGGCTTGGCCGCCTTTGGCGCCGGCGCAGGTTCGGCTTCGTCAGCCGCGCCGTCTTCGGAGATAATGCGCCGGATCGACGCAAGTATCTCCTCCATTGACGGTTCTTCTGCCCTGTTTTCGCTCATCTTACCGCCAGATAATGATATTTCTCTTCACAGTAGAACAGAATATGCCCCTTGGCTAGCACCCGGCGCTATTCATACGCAGTGCCGGCAATACCGCCTCAATCCTCTGAAATATCGAAGCCCCACCAGCGTCCGCGGGTCTCCCGGTAGTGCTTCTCGAAATCGTAGAACTGCACCTGCAGCCCAAGGTCACGGGCCGTCAGGCTGCCAATGGCCGTCAGCAGTTCCAGCTTGTAGACAATCTCGTCGCGCTGCGCCGACACCAGGCTGACCTGCGCGTTCAGCAGTTCCTGCTCAGCATCAAGAATATCGAGGATGGTGCGCGAGCCCACCTTTGCCTCTTCCTGCACGCCATCCAGGGCGATCTCGGCAGCGCCGATAACGGTAACCAGCGATTCGATGCGGGCCTTCGCCGCGGCCAGATTGTCATAGGCCGCCGCAGCGTTGGAAACGGCGGTACGGCGGGCATCCTCCAGCGCGTTCTGCGCGCGGGTTTCCTGCTGCTTCGACTGCCGCACGCGGGAGCTGACCGAGCCCGACTGATACAGCGGCACGGTGACCGTGGCGAAGACCGACGCCTCATCCGTGCGCGAATCGCGCAGCTGCTGGTTCTCGAACCGGCTGACTTCGACGCTGAGATTCACCTGCGGCAGTGTCTCGCCGAAAATCTGCCGGGTCTGCGCCTCGACCGAATCAATCGAGAAACGCTGGGTCAGCACATTCGGGTTGTTGCGCGAGGCTTCCGTCAGCACGGCTTCCCGGTCGCCCGGCGTGTCCAGCGGCACATCCGGCTCGCTGAGCCGCGTCGGCGCGATGCCGACAACCTGGATAAAGCGCTCGCGCGAAGCGGCCAGCTGGCCTTCCGCCGCGACGCGGTCCGCCTGCGACTGGGCAAGCCGCGCCTCGGACTGCGACACGTCCGTGCGGGTAACCTCGCCGACATTGAACTGGTCGCGCGTCGCTTCCAGTTGGCGCTGCAGGCGCTGCACGTTATTGACGCGCAGTTCCAGCGTCGCCTCGTCGCGGATCACATTCATGTAGGCGGTCGCAGCCTGCAGGAAAATCTGCTGCTCGGTCGAGATCAGCTGGGCGCGCTGCGCCTGGATGCTGGCCTCCGCGCGTTCAGTCTCGGCGGTGGTGCGGCCACCGCGATAGAGCGGCTGATTCACCGAGAAGGTGGCGCGGGACGGCGTGCGCGTGTTGCTGCTCTGCCGGTCTTCGACCCCCAAACGCTCGACATCGGTCGTGGTCCGGCCGATCTCGCCGGAGACGCTGACGGTCGGCCGCCAGTTGGACAGCGCCTGCGCCAGGCTTTCGTCCGTCTCGCGCAGCCGGGCGCGCTGGGCCTGCAGCACCGGGTTGGTCTCATAGGCCAGCGCCAGCGCCTCGCTCAGCGTCTGGGCGGATACCGATGACGGCGACAGGGCGGCCAGCGCGGCGAAGGCGGCACCGCCCAGCAGCAGACCGCGCCACCGCGAACGGCGCGCCGGATCGGCCATGGTCTGGTTTGCGCCGGCAAGCTTTGGCAGCATCGTGAGGCCTTTCCGATTTGGCGACAGAATATCCAAGGAAAACAAAGCGGGTAACCCTAACCCAGACAGGCTTAAAACACGAACCCCAATTCCTTGGCGAAGCCCGGCAGCAGGGGTGTCGCCGCGTCGAACAGGATGCGCCGCGATGCAACGCCACCGGTCATGGTGACGATGACGGCCCGGCCGACACCGGCAATCTGCCCCGGCTCCCGCAGGACAGCGACCAGCCGGCCGCCCTCGGCCAGCTGATCCACAAGCATCGTGGGGATCGTCTCGACCGCGCCATTCAGCACGATCACATTATAGGGCGCCTGCTTGGCATAGCCTTCCTGCATGGCACCATGAATGACGGCGGCATTGTCGCAGTTCAGCTCGGTCAGCAGACGGTTGGCTTCGTCCACCATTGGCTCCACCGCCTCCAGCCCCAGCACGGAGGCGGAAAGCCGCGCCAGGATGGCCGTGGAATAGCCGGTGGCACAGCCGATATCCAGCACGGCGTCGGTGGCGGCGATGCGCGCTTCCTGCAGCAGGCGGGCCAGCACCAGCGGCTCCATCAGATGGCGACCGTCGCCAATCGGCAGGTCTTCATCCAGATAGGCGATGCCGCGATAGGCCTTCGGCACGAAGGATTCGCGCGGAATCGCCTCGAACGCCTCGATGATGGCCGTATTCGTCACCTTGTTGGTGCGAAGCTGGCTCTCGACCATATTGTGCCGCGCGGCCGCAAAATTCGTCATGATTCTATCCGGCAAGTGTCTGACGATATCGAACGGGAACAGCCCTTCGACAGGCAGCCGCAGCCGCCGTGCGCAGTTATATCCCCCTCCCCGCCGCCTGACAACGCCCGGACGGGTCTGGATATAAAACGAAACAAAAAGGGGCACGTCTGAGACGTGCCCCTTTTTTCGAATTGGCTCCCCGGGACGGATTCGAACCGCCGGCCAAGCGGTTAACAGCCGCTTGCTCTACCGCTGAGCTACCGGGGATCAGCAACAGCGCGATATCCCGCTGCGATCCTTGGCGAACCGCTATCCGGTCCGCCGTGGGAGGCCGGCCTTATAGCAAAGCCCCTTCCCGCTTTCCAGCCCGAATTCACCGCCGCCGAAATATTAGCGGGGCATCCGAGCCGTCCCCCTGAAAAAACGGAAGCCGCTGGAGGCCCGGGCCGGAATCGAACCGACGTACAAGGATTTGCAGTCCTCTGCATAACCACTCTGCCACCGGGCCGGCGGCGACGGCCGTTTGACCGTGGGGCGGAAGATATAGGCTCCGCGCGGCGCCCGGGTCAAGCGCTCATGGCGCTCAGTGACACAGGATTGTCACGGCTTCGGGGATAGCGCCGGGCGGCGCCAGAAAATCTCGCCCGACCGCAGCCGGCGCCACAGCTTGTCCAGCTTTCGTCCGCCCTCGGATGACGCATGGCCATGCCAGCCCAGAATCAGGCCCGCTGCATGGGCACGCTGAAGATCCTTGCCCGACAGGCCTGCCATTCCCTTGGGCAGGAGCAGGCTCTCGGCAACCGCGGCATCATTCATATGGCCCAGCACTTCCTGCAGCGCAGCCAAGGCTTTCAGATAAGGTTCGGTCTTCTTCTTCGGGTACAGTCCGGAAAAGAATTCAGCGGCATAGCGCATCTTCTTCACATAGATGCGCAGGAGGTGGCGGTCGGCGGGCGGGCCGGCCATCAGGCGCTTGCCATTCTTGCGCAGCTTACGGGACCGCCGGTCCAGCAGCGCATCGGCAAAATCCCGTGCCGGCGCGAAGAGCTGCGCGCCGGTTTCCGTCAGCCCCTGCTCGCGCCAGCCGGCCTCGGCAATCCAGCGGCTGAGGTCGAGCAGCAGCCTTGTATAGCGGCGGTCGGCAATCGCCGCCCGCGCGCGGTCATAGGCCAGCGCGCTCATCCGGTCGGATTCCGCCAGCAGGCCCGCCATACCGGGTGCCGCCGGGAAAACCGCCTGGACCGGGCGCACGATCTCCTCGCGGAACACATCATAATCCCGGGCGGGGCCCAGTTCGCTGGCCAGCCATTTCAGCTCCGCCTTGAAATGCGCCGCCTGTTCCGTCGGCAACACCGGCGCAAAGACCGTGAACAGCGAGCGCAGGCGGCGCAGCCCGACACGCATCTGATGCACGCCCTCCGGGTCATCGCCCTGGCAGACGACCGGTTCATTGGCGGCGATCTGCCTGACGCAGCTACGTACGCTGAGGGACAGCACCTCCTCCAGCAGCATCTGCCGGTCCAGCGCCGGCCGGTCCGCCTTTTCCGGCCGTGGCTGGCGGTCCAGCAGCAGATCGTAGCCGCGTTTCGATTTGCCGGTATGGGCGACACTCAACGGAACATGCGTCAGCAGCTCCTGCGCCAGCGCGAAGACAAGGCCGACCGCCCCCTCTTCCAGCTCGATCTCCAGCTCGCAGAGTGCGGATTCCTTGGCACCAACCCGCACCACGCCACGGTCCAGGCAGATACTCAGCCTGCCGCCGCCGTAGCTGATGCTGCGTTCCCAGCGCCTTATATCGGTTTCGAAGATGGGCGCCAGCCCTTCCGCGACCGCCTGCTCGACCAGCTGGCGCAGATCGGCATCGGCAATTCGATCCGGCATCGGCACCGCATGGGGCTGGGCATCGGGAACCGCCGCTTCCAGCTCGTCACGCTGCGCAAGACCGGCGGCATAGGCGCCGCGCGCCTTGACAGCCTGGATATTCTGCCGCCCCTGCCGCCTGACCCTCAATTCAACGCCGGCGCGGGCAAGCAGAAGGTCCGGCGTGTCGAAATAGATCGCCCGCAGCTGCCGGCTGACCGTCCGGCCCGGCGCATGTCCCTTCCACAGCGGATGCCGCCAAAGACGCTCGGCCAGGGCCGGATCTAGGGCCAGTTTCAGTTCCGTTTCCCGAGGGCGCTTATTCTCCCGCCCTTCCCCACCAGATATCGCCCCAGATAGCGCCACGGCAGCCTCAAATCCAAATTCAGCAAAATCCGCCCTATACGAATCCTGAAATTGGTGCAATCGCGGCTGGGCAAAAAACGACAACCGATCTGTAACATTATTGTAATATACGAGGCTGCTCCGCCCCGTTGCCTACACCAGATCCTTCGGGCTGGTGAAGCTGCGAAGTTCCGCATTCTTCCAGTCGATTTCAGCCCAGGGCTGTTTCGGTAGCGAGAATACGGCCAGCGCACAGGTCGGATATTTCTGTTCCATGCGTTCGCGTGCGTCTTTCGCGCCGCTGCCGGCCAGCGACAGCGCGAATTCCTCCAGCGCCGGATTGTGGCCGACGACCAGAACCGATCCAGTATCCTCCGGCAAGGCCCTAACCATCTCAAGCAGTGCCTTGGAATTGGCCTTGTAGATCGCCTTGTCGATGGTCAATGCCGGCTTGCCGGCCAGCCGCGGGCGCACCTGATCCAGGGTTTCCAGTGCACGGCGCGCGGTCGAGCACAGAATCGCATCCGGTCGGTATCCGCACTGCGCGAAATACAGCCCCATGACGGTGGCGGCGCGGAAGCCGCGCTCGTTCAACGGGCGCTCCTCATCCTTCAGTCCCGGATCGTCCCAGCTCGATTTCGCGTGGCGCAGCAAATAAAGCGTCTTCATGGCGTATAGCATCCCTGATCGCGTTCTGGGCTATATGGTTATGCGGATGGAAAAAACGAAGTGACAAATTGACTTGGACGGAGGCGAAAGGGCATTGTCTGCAAGGGCGTAGCGCAATCCCGCGCCGGTCCGAAAGCGGCGCCCTCAAGCGGCATCAGCCATTCCCCGTTGTACCGGAGACCCGTTCCAGCGATGACAAGCGCCCTTCAGACCTTGCGCGGCAGGTAGCGGCGATGGCTTCCTTCGACATACGCTCTCCCGGTCCGCACGACATCGACGCCATCGTCGATCTTAGCCGCGAACTGTTGCAGTTTTACGGGGTCACGCCGCCCCTGCCACGCCCCGACATGATCCGCAAGCTGAAGGCCGCGCTGACGGGCGAGCGGAAGACTGTCGAGCTGCTGCTGGCGATGGATGGCGACGAGCCGCTGGGCATGGTCGTTTTCAGCGAAATCTATGCCGTGGCGATCTGCCGCAACTCCCTGTTCATTCAGGATATTTTCGTCACCAAGCGGGCTCGCGGCCTAGGCGTCGGCCTGGCGCTGATGCGAGCGCTGGCGGAGATTGCCCTGCAGCGCGGCGCCTTCCAGATCGACTGGACCGCCGACAGCTGGAACGAGGAGGCACGGCGCTTCTATGAGGGCATGGCAACACTGCTGAAGGCGGAGAAGATCTTCTACCGGCTGGCCGGCGGCAATCTCCGGCAGTTCCTCGACGGCGCCCGCGATCCGGCCATCGCCGCGAAATAGGCTGCCGCCGGATATCGTTGAACAGCAGCGGCGGCAGGGCTAGGCTCCCAGCTTCCCTAACGATTCTTTGGAGTTATCCGATGAGTTACGCCAAGCCCGACGCCCTGGTCTCGACGCAATGGCTGGCGGACCATCTCGATGATCCGACCGTCCGCATCGTCGATGCCAGCTATTACCTGCCGGCCATGAAGAAGAGCGGCCGCACCGAATTCGAGGCTCGGCACATTCCGGGGGCGGTGTTCTTCGACATCGACGATATCTCCGCCGAGGGGATGGACCTGCCCCACATGATGCCCAGCGCGGAGAAATTCGCGGCCAAGGCCCGCCAGCTCGGCATCGGCGACGGCCTGAAGGTGGTCGTCTATGACCAGTTCGGCCTGATGAGCGCGGCCCGCGCCTGGTGGATGCTGCGCGTCTTCGGTCACCAGAATGTCGCCGTGCTGGATGGCGGCCTGCCGAAATGGCTGGCCGAGGGCCGGCCCGTCACGGATGGGGCCAGCCAGGCTGCCGAAAAGCACTTCACCGCCCGCCCGAACGACGCGCTGCTGCGCCGGATCGACCAGATGAAGGCCAATCTGGACAGTAAGGCCGCGCAGATCGTCGATGCCCGTTCCGCCGGGCGCTGGCGCGGCGAGGAACCGGAAGTCTGGCCGGGCCGCAAGGGACGGATTCCGGGCAGCCTGAACGTGCCCTTCACCGACCTTCTGAACCCCGAGGACAAGACGCTGAAATCGGGCGAGGCGCTGCGCGCCCGCTTCACCGAGGCCGGCGTCGATCTCGACAAGCCCATCGTCGCCAGCTGCGGCTCTGGCGTGACGGCCTGCGTGCTGGCGCTGGGATTCTATCTCGTCGGGCGCGACGATGTCGCAGTCTATGACGGCAGCTGGGCCGAATGGGGCAAGCGCGACGATACGCCGGTGGCTGTAGGATGACGCTCTCCATCCGCCCGATGCGGCCGGATGAGGCTGGCGAGGTCGCCGACCTCTGGCGCAAATGCAACCTGACCGTCTCCTACAACGACCCGGAGGCCGATATCGCCCGCGCCCGGGCCTGCCCCGGCAGCGACATCCTGGTCGGCGAGACGGAGGACGGACGCATCGCTGCCACCGTCATGGTTGGCAGCGAAGGCCATCGCGGCTGGATGTACTATGTCGCCGTCGATCCCGATATCCAGGGTGGCGGGCATGGCCGCACCATGGTGAAGGCGGCGGAAGACTGGCTGGAGCGCCATGGCATCTGCAAGGTGATGCTGCTGGTCCGCCCGACCAACACGAAGGTGAAGGTGTTCTATGAGCGGCTGGGCTATGCCGAGGAAGACCGCAGCCTGCTGACCCGCTGGTTGCGCGGCGGGCCGGCAACGGACACCGACCCTGCCGAGCTATGGACGATAGAGACCACTGTCACCTATCTGGAGATGTCCCGGCAGCCGACGCGCCCGACAGTGCCGGCGCCGTCCGGACTGCGGCTCGGCCTGCAGCGGGCGGAGAACCCGACCGTCTCCTTCTACCGCTATCTCTACAACAGCATCGGCGCGCCCTGGGCCTGGGTGAACCAGCGCCTGAAGACCGATGAGGAGATTGCCGCCACCATCCAGGACGCGAAGGTCGAGCTCTATGTGCTGACGGTGGGTGGGGTGCCGGCCGGCATGGTGCAGCTCGACCGCCGCGAGGCCGATGTCGTGGACCTCGCCTATTTCGGCCTGATGCCGGAATTCATCGGGTCAGGACTGGGTGGCTACCTGCTGAACTGGGGCATCGATCAGGCCTGGAGCAGTTCGCCCGGGAAGGTTACCGTAAACACCTGCGACCTCGATCACCCGCGCGCCCTGCCGCTCTACCAGAAGATGGGCTTCCAGCCGGTGCGGCGCGAGGTCTGCCGGTTGCCGCATCCGCACCTCTTCGGGCTGGAGGTGCCAGCACACCGGCGCTGACCCGAACCGCAAAAGCAAAAGCCGGCGATGGGCACCCACCGCCGGCTTTTTTTATGCGTGAAACCTGGGATCAGTGATCCAGGATCTGGCTCAGGAACAGCTTGGTGCGGTCGGACTTCGGGTTGGTGAAGAATTCCGACGGCACGTTCTGCTCCACGATCTCGCCCTGGTCCATGAAGATGATGCGGTCGGCCACCTTGTTGGCGAAGCCCATCTCATGCGTGACCACCAGCATGGTCATGCCGGTCTCGGCCAGGCCGACCATCACATCCAGCACTTCCTTGATCATCTCCGGGTCGAGGGCCGAGGTCGGCTCGTCGAACAGCATGATCGACGGGTTCATGCACAGCGAGCGGGCAATCGCCACGCGCTGCTGCTGGCCGCCCGACAGCTGTCCCGGATATTTGTCCGCCTGCTCGGGAATCTTCACCCGGGTCAGGTATTGCATGGCGATTTCCTCGGCATCGCGCTTGGGTGTCTTCTTCACCCAGATCGGGGCCAGGGTGCAGTTCTCAAGCACGGTAAGATGCGGAAACAGGTTGAAGCTCTGGAACACC
Source organism: Oceanibaculum indicum P24 (assembly GCF_000299935.1). Lineage (NCBI taxonomy): Bacteria > Pseudomonadati > Pseudomonadota > Alphaproteobacteria > Rhodospirillales > Oceanibaculaceae > Oceanibaculum > Oceanibaculum indicum. The sequence goes on from NZ_AMRL01000004.1 coordinate 22,075, forward strand.
ATGCCGACATCGCCGCGGATCGCGTCGATGTTCTTCAAATTGCTGTCCAGCGTCACGCCATTGACCAGGATGTCACCCTTCTGGTGTTCCTCCAGGCGGTTGATGCAGCGGATCAGGGTGGACTTGCCCGACCCTGACGGCCCGCAGATGACGATGCGTTCGCCCTTATAGACCGAGAGGTTGATGTCCTTCAGGACGTGGAACTCGCCATACCATTTGTTCACATTGGCGAGTTCGATCACGACCTCGTTCTGGATCTGCGACTTGATGTGGGATTCGCTGACCGCTTCGACGCTCATGGATGAGACTCCTAATTTCTAGCGCCGCGCCTGACCGGCGCCGAGGGTACGTTCCAGGCGCTGGCTGTATCGCGACATCGCATAGCAGAAGATGAAGAAGACGAAGGCCCCGAATACGAAGGGTTCGGTGTGCAGCCCGTTCCATCGCGGGTTCTGGCTCACCGCCTTCAGCATCAGCAGCAGGTCGTAGAGGCCGATGATGGAGACCAGCGTGGTGTCCTTGAACAGGCCGATGAAATTGCTGACGATATTGGGAATCATCAGCTTCAGCGCCTGCGGCATCACCACCAGCCCCATCATCTTCCAGTAGCTGAGGCCCATCGACTGGGCCGCCTCATACTGGCCGCGGGGAATTGCCTGCAACCCGCCGCGCACGATTTCCGCCATATAGGCGGCCGCGAACAGGCAGACCGCGATGATCACCTGGATCAGCTTGTTCAGCACCATCGTCTCGGGCAGGAACAGCGGCATCATGGTGACCGCCATGAACAGGATGGTGATCAGCGGCACCGACCGGAACAGTTCGATAAAGACGATCGACGCCGTGCGGATGACCGGCATCTTCGAGCGCCGCCCCAGCGCCAGCACCACACCCGCCGGCAGCGCCGTGGTGATGGCAATGCCGGAGATCACCAGCGTCAGGAACAGGCCACCCCAGTTGTTGGTCGGGATATCCCGCAGTTCCCAGGGCATCTGGATCGCAAACACGATGACCAGCGCGACCAGGAAGGCCCCGACCAGGATATTGCGCTGTACCCTGGGATCGGTATCGTCGCCCTTCCCCGCCAGACTCAGGATTGTCGCTGGCAGCGACCGGCCGGTGAGCAGGCAGCAGGCGACATGCAGCCAGATCGACAGGAAGGTGACGATGGCCGCCGACAGCATGAACTGCACGAAGAGGCCCTTGTCCCCGCCGGCGAACATATAGCCGGCGAAGAACGGGAAGATCAGGACGGCCGACAGGCCGATGCCGATCTTGCCGGTGACGCGCGGAATCCAGCAGGGCGCCATCCAGACCGCCAGCATGACGAAGCTGAAATTCACGCGCCATTGCTCGGCATAGGGATAACGGCCGTAGATGAAGGCGTTGAACCAGTGGAACACACCGGCCCAGCACGCCCCTTCCGGGCTGGTATCAAGGCACTGGCGGCGGCTGTCGGCCACGAACACGGCCTTGGCGATCCCCCAGTCATAGAGGTGATAGAGGGTAAAGAAGATCAGCCACAGCGCCACCGCCGTCAGCAGCGTGTTGTACCAGGTGCTGAACAGGTTGCGGCGCAGCCAGCCCACCGGCCCCACCGTATTGGGCGGCGGCGGCAGGCTGGGTTTCGGACGGAACGTCACTTCGGTGGCATCGGTGTTCGCCATCGCTCAACGCTCCTTCAGCTGCACAGACTTGTTATAGACGTTCAGCGCCGCCGAAATGGTCAGGCTGACCGTCATGTAGAACAGCATGACCATCGCCACGATCTCGATGGCATAGCCCGACTGGTTCAGCGAGGTCTGCATGAAGACCGACACCAGATCGGGGAAGCCGATGGCGACAGCCAGCGAGGAATTCTTCACCACATTCATCCACACGCTGATGAGCGGCGGAACGATGGCGCGCATGGCCTGCGGGATCACGATCAGCCGGACCGTCAGGCCGGGCCGCAATCCAAGCGAATAGGAGGCTTCGGTCTGCCCGTGGCTGACCGACTGGATGCCGGCGCGCACATTTTCCGCGATGAAGGCGGAATGATAGACCACGAGCGCGATCAGCAGCGAGCAGAAGGCCGGCGGAACGCTTGTACCCCCCGTGAAATTGAAGCCCTGCAGCACCGGATAATCGAAGCTGAGCGGCGCCCCGGTGACAATGAACACAAGCAGCGGCAGCACGATAATCATGCCCAGTGACGGCCACAGCACCGGAATACGCTGCCCGGTGGAGGCCTGCTTGCGGTTGGAATGGTGCGCCAGCGCAATGGTGGCGACGATAGCACCCAGCAGCGCCAGGACCGTGACCCAGAACAGGTCGCCCGGCAGCGGCGAGGGCATGTAGAAACCGCGGTTGTTCAGCTCGAACACCCCGAAGATGTTCAGGCTGTCGCGGGGCCTGGGAAGGATCGAGAAAACCGCGAGATACCAGAACAGGATCTGCAGCAGCAGCGGCGTGTTGCGCAGGATTTCAACGTACCAGGCCGCCAGCTTGGCGATCAGCCAGTTGCTGGAAAGCCTGAGAATGCCGACCACGAAGCCCAGTATCGTCGTAAAGAAGATCGCGACGACCGAGACGATCAGCGTATTCGTGATGCCGACGAGATAGACCCGCCCGTAGGTATCCGACGGTTCATAGGGAATGATGTGCCAGGCAATCGCGAACCCGGCGGTATTGCCGAGGAAGTCGAAGCCCGAACTCATGCCCCGTGTCGCGAGATTGTGCGAGGTGGTGGTGAAGAGGAACCACGCACACCACACGATCAGCGCGAAAGCAACGATCTGATAGAAGACGGAGCGGTACCGTTCGTCATTCACCATCAAGGCAAACGACGTCTCCCGCGCCGGCGAGCCTTTTTCCAGCATCGCCATCCCAGTACTCCGCAAAAATGAACGGTCTTACGAAGAACGCCCGGCCGGGAAATCCCAGGCCGGGCGCTTGTTCGTAACGCTTACCGGAACGGCGGGGCGTACATCAGGCCGCCCTCAGTCCACAGCGCATTCTGCGACCCGGCACGCGGGATGCCAATGGCACCCGGGCCTTCGCCCATGTACTTCTCGTACACTTCGCCGTAATTGCCGACATGCTTGATGATGTTGTAGGCCCAGTCCTGGCTGAGACCGAGGCCCTTGCCAAGCTCACCCTCGACGCCCAGGAAGCGCGCGACTTCCGGGTTCGGCGGGCTGGCCTTCATCTGATCGACATTCTTCGAGTTCACGCCGTATTCCTCGGCGGCGATCAGCGCGAAGACCGACCAGCGGACGATCTGGAACCACTGGTCATCACCATTACGCACGGCCGGGCCAAGCGGTTCCTTGGAGATGGTCTCCGGCAGAATCACGTGGTCGTTCTGGTTCGCGAACTTGGCACGCGAGGAGGCCAGACCGGACTTGTCGTTGGTGATCGCATCGCAACCACCCTGGGAGTAGGTCTGGTCACGCACGTTGTTGTCCTCGAACACGATCGGCTTGAGGTCCAGGCCGAGCGTCCGGCTGTAGTCCGTCAGGTTCAGCTCCGTCGTGGTGCCGGTCAGCACGCACACGGTGGCGCCCTTCAGCTCCTTCGCGCTCTTCAGCCCGAGCGACTTCGGAACCATGAAGCCCTGACCGTCATAGAAGTTGATGCCCGCGAACTTCAGGCCCAGCTGCGTGTCGCGGAAAATCGTCCAGGTCGCGGTGCGCGACAGCATGTCCGACTCGCCATTGGCCAGCGCGGTGAAACGCACGGCGCTGGTCACCGACTGGAATTCGACCTTGCTGGGGTCGCCGAAGATTGCGGTCGCCACGGCGCGGCAGATCGACACGTCGCTGCCGGACCAGTTGCCGTTCTGATCGAGCACATAGAAGCCCGGAGACGGAATACCGACCTGACAACGCAGATGACCGCGCTGCTTGACCTGTTCGAGAGTGCTCTGGGCCGCCGCGGTACCGGCCGTGACGGCGAAACCCGCCAGAAGACCGAGTCCGAGACCCAAAAGGCTCAGCTTTTTCATCCTGAAACCACCCCTGTTAATTATGGTTTGTCGTACAGCCCGCAAAGGCCGGTCTGGTATGCGTAGCAAACAGCGCGCCAAACCGATCTCCCCGGTATCGAACAACTTTTTGGCTCTTGTTTCGGCCTTGTTGCCCAAATTCCGGTCAACTGCCGAAGTTCTAGGCCCTCGTTATTCGATGGCTGGTATTCCACCACGCGATGGCAAGTTTTGGCAAGCATTCGACGCAAATGGGCAAACTCACTGCCCAAAGCCCCCTGCGAACGGCATCCGGAGCAGCCGGCTGAACAGCCGTGACACAGGCATCCGGCGGCGGGGCCAGTAGCGGGGGTTGACACCGCTTTGCAGCCGTTCCTAGCTATCGCCCTAGCTGACGGTCGGATATCAACGATCCGTTTTCTCACGATCTTCGCGCAGGCCATGGGAGCCGACAAAAATGAAAAAGACGATGACCAAGGACACCATGCTGGCCCATCTGGGGCGGAAGGTCGCGACCGAGAACCGGATCATCAACACACCGGTCTTTCACGCCTCGACGATCACCCACAAGACCCTGGAGTCCTGGGAGAATCGCAACCGCGATCTCTATAAGGACATGGCCTATGGGCGCTATGGCACGCCGACCAGCTTCGCCCTGCAGGAGGCGATGGCGGAGATCGAGGGCGGCGACCGCGCCCTGCTCTACCCGTCCGGCATGGCGGCGATTGCCGCGTCAATCCTGGCCTTCGTGAATGCCGGCGACCACATCCTGGTCTGCGACGTGGTCTATGCCCCGACCCGCAAATATTGCGATGGCGTGCTGACCAAGCTGGGCGTGGAGACGACCTATTTCGCGCCTGGCATCGGTGCCGGTATCGCGGAACTGATCCGCCCGAACACCAAGCTGGTCTATGTCGAATCGCCGGGCACCCACACTTTCGAGATCCAGGACATCCCGGCCATCGCGGAAGCCGCCCACAAGGCCGGCTGCGTGGTGCTGCACGACAATACCTGGGCCACACCGCTCTATTTCGACAGTTTCAACAAGGGCGTGGACGTCTCGATCCATGCCGCCACGAAGTATGTCGTCGGCCATTCCGACGCCATGCTGGGCATCGTGGTCACCAAGAACGAGCATTTCGCACCGCTGTCCGCAGTGACCAGCGCGATGGGCTATTGCGTGGCGCCGGACGATGCCTATCTGGGGCTGCGCGGCCTGCGCACCATGTCGGTGCGGCTGAAGCAGCACCACAAGAACGGGCTGGCGGTCGCTGAATGGCTGGAAAAGCGCCCGGAAGTGTCCCGCGTGCTGCACCCTGCCCTGCCCGGCAATCCGCATCATGCGCTGTGGAAGCGCGACTTCACCGGTGCCTCCGGCCTGTTCGGCGTGGTGCTGAAGGATGTGCCGAAGCCGGCGCTGGCGGCGATGATCGAGGGTCTGGAGCTGTTCTCCATCGGTGCCAGCTGGGGCGGTTACGAGAGCCTTGTGACCACCTGCTATCCGCCGCGCACCGTGGAGGCGTGGAACCCGGAAGGCCCGCTGCTGCGCCTGCATATCGGCCTAGAGGACCCCGCCGATATCATCGCCGACCTTGAGGCCGGCTTCGAGCGCATGAACAAGCTTAAGGCAGCCGCATGAGTGACGCGCTGTTCGACGCCATAAAATTCGACGCGAATGGGCTGGTCCCGGCCATCGCCCAGCAGCACGACACGGGCGAGGTGCTGATGATGGCCTGGATGAACCGCGCCGCCATCGAGGAGACGCTGGCCACTGGCCGCGTGTGCTACTGGTCGCGCTCGCGCGGTGGGCTATGGCGCAAGGGCGAAAGTTCCGGCCAAGTGCAGGGGCTGAAGGAGCTGATCGTGGATTGCGATGGCGACACGCTGCTGCTGAAGGTCGATCAGTTGGGCGTCGCCTGCCATACCGGGCGGCGCAGCTGCTTCTATCGCGCCGTGCGCGATGGCGATCTCGTCGAGATCATGCCGGTCGAGGTCGATCCGAAGGCGCTCTATGGCGGCTGCGGCCACAAGCACTGAGCTTAGCCGCAGAAGCCTCAGAACTTCACGAAGCGCGCATCGCCATCGCGTTCGATCTGCCTGACCAGCTCGATCTCCCAGGACAGGTACTCGTTCATCGCTTCCTCGACCCCCTGCTCCCGGTCATAGGGTCGCAGATAAACGTCGTCCGGCTCGCTGGCGAGATGGGTCATGCCCTTCTCGACCGGCAGCCCGTCGGCACGCCAGCGGTCCGTCCCCCCAGCCAGCACCGAGACTTTGGACTCCGTCAGCGCCGCGAGGTCATAGGCGGCCAGCTTGGCCAGCCGGCCATCCTCCGAGGTCACCACATAATGCGCGGATTCCGGCATCTTGCGCAGTGCCTCGGCCAGCCGGGCACGGACGGCGAACCAGGCGCCCGGCACATGGCCGTGATCGCGGTAGTACAGGCTGCGTGCCACATCGACCACCACCGCCGATTCCGCCTCGATCAGCATCTGCAGGGATTCGGGCGAGACGCTCTTCATCGGCTCGCGGTCGAAGCCCAGCGCCGGCGGGATAAAATGGCCGGCTTCCAGATGTTCGGAAACCAGCGCATTTTCATAGACATAGACGTCATTCCAGCCCATCTGGATGAGCCAGGAGGCGGTCATGGTGGCGCGCACGCCATGATCGTCAATCAGCACGATCCGGGCATTGCGGGTCGCCACATAGGCATCGGTCGCCTGTACCAGCTGCCCGCCCGGCGCCGGCAACGAGCCGGGAACGCGGCTGACCGCGAATTCGGTCGGGTCGCGCACATCCAGCAGATAGAGCGAACGATCCTCCGCCTCGGCCCGGAAGCGGTCCACACCGGCGCGGTCGATCTTCTTCACGCCGAACCGCTTCGCGACATCGGCGGCATGGCTGCGGGCCGCTTCAAGCCCGCTGTCGGTGAGTTCGCCATAGCGGCGCATCTGGCCATGTTCCAGCGTGTAGCCGGCCAGATGCCAGCCCATCGTGCCGTTGCGCAGCGCCACCACCTTGTTCGGGATGCCGGCATTGATGAGTGACTGCGCGCCGATGATGGACCGCGTGCGCCCGGCGCAGTTCACCACCACCGTCGTGTCCGGTCCGGGCACCAGATCATGCACCCGGAAGGTCAGCTCCGCCCCCGGTACATTGATGCCGCCCGGAATATTCATGCTGGCATATTCGTCAAGCGGCCGGCTGTCGAGGATCACCAGCTTTTCGCCGGATTGCACCATTGCGTTCAGTTCCTCGGCGGAAACCGAGGGGGTGCCATATTCATGTTCGACAAATTCGCCGAACGCCTTGGAGGGAACATAGACGCCGCTGAACAGTTCCAGGCCGGCATGCGCCCAGCCCTCAACTCCATTCTCCAGCACGGAAACATTGCTGTAGCCCCAGCGCGACAGCTTCTCCGCCGCCCGTTCCGACAGACCGTCCCCGCCATCGCACAGAGCGATGCGCGCGCCCTTGCGCGGCACCAGCCGGGGAAGATCAAGCTCCAGCCGGCTCAGCGGTGCGTTGGAGGCCCAGAAAAGATGCCGTTTGCCGTAGCTGCCCTGTTCCCGGACATCGAGAATAGCCAGCTCCCCGCCATCGCGGATCCAGCTCTTCAGGTCCCTGGCTGAAACCGTGCGTGCCATGGTTCCCTCACCGCACGATGGGAACGGAGGGGAAAAGCTGGCAGGTGCCTTTCTCCATGTCGAAATAGACCCGCTCCGTCAGCTGCTCCAGCCCCTTGCCATACATATGCAGGTGCAGGATCGGGGTCTCGGTCAGCACATGGATCGAATGGATATCCTCCGGCATGAAGGCCAGCGATTCGCCGACGCCGACACTCACCTCGCGCTCCACCTCGACGCGCGCGCGGCCAGGCTCGCTGCTATCGTCGATGCGGCGGTAGATCTTGTTGTGCTCCGACCCCTCGATGCCGGCAATCACCGCCCAGGTCGTATGATTGTGCGGCGAGCTTGCCTTGCCCGGCAGGCCGGAATTCAGATAGAGGGCAAACCGGTTATCGTCATCCTCCGACAGGCGGATGAACACGTCATCGCGCAGATCGGCCGCCGGGAAATCGCTGCGCGGGAACAACTCCTTCTTGCGCGCCAGCGATTCAAGCTCTGCCCGCATGGCATCCAGGGAAGCGCGGTTGACCCCCTGCTCCTTTTCGATAGTGCGAATCCGGGCAACGGTTTCCGCCACAGCCTCGGCGCGCTGCGTTGCGGTGCTGCTCATTCTGTCCTCCCTCACGGCTTATGGGCCAAGCCTATGACGGTGCAGGACAAGGGGCAAGAAGGCTGCATGCAGCCCGGCCATGCCGATAATGGCCTAGCTGGCTTCCTCCAGCGCGGACTCGGCCTCCAGCCAGTCGGCCTCGGTCTCGGCAATCCTTTTTTCCAGCTCGCCCTGCACGCGCAGCAGCTCGGCCAGCTTCTCCTTCGGGCCGTCATAGATCGACGGCTTCGCCAGCGCGGCGGTGATGCGCTGGTGTTCGTCATTCAGCCGTTGCAGCAGCTGCTCGGCGGCCTGGGCACGCTTGCGCAGGGGGGCAAGGTTCTTGCGGTGCGCGGCGGCGTTACGCCGGGCCTCTCGCCGCTCCTCGGCAGTCATGTCCGCCTTGGGATCGGTGCCCGCGGCCTCCTCGCGTGCTTCCCGGGCCTGACCGAGGATCAGCTTGCGGTAATCATCCATATCGCCATCGAAGGGCGTCACGCGGCCGTCGGCGACCAGCAGCAGCCGGTCGGCGGTCAGCTCCAGCAGGTGCGGATCATGGCTGATGATGACCACAGCGCCGGCAAACTCGTTCAGCGCCTGGATCAGCGCGTCGCGGGCCTCGACATCGAGATGGTTGGTCGGTTCGTCGAGAATCAGCAGGTTCGGCGATTCGACCGCCATCATCGCCAGCGTCAGGCGCGCGCGCTCGCCGCCGGACAGCGCCGATACGGAGACATCGGCCTTGTTCTTGGAAAAGCCGAAGCTGCCGAGAAACTGGCGCACCTTCTCCGGTCGGGCTTCCGGCATCAGATCCTTGATATGGTCGTAAGGCGTCCTGCCGGCATCCAGATCCTCAATCTGGTGCTGGGCGAAGAAGCCGACACGCAACTTGGCCGACCGGTGCTGGTCGCCCTGCATCGGTTGCAGCCGGCCGGCAATCAGCTTGGCCAGCGTCGATTTACCGTTGCCGTTGGCGCCCAGCAGGCCGATCCGGTCATCCGGGTCGAGTCGGATATCGATGTTCCGCAGGATCGGCTTGCCCGCCTCGTAGCCGACGGCGACCTTGTCGAAGGCAATCAGCGGCGGCGCCAGCTCGTCCGCTTCCGGGAAACGGAACACGACAGAGGCATCGTCGGCGGGCAGCACGATACTGCCCAGCTTTTCGATGGCCTTGATGCGGCTCTGCGCCTGCCGGGCCTTGCTGGCCTTGTAGCGGAAGCGGTCAACGAAGGCCTGCATATGCTTGCGCTGGGCGTCGATCTTGCGCTTCTGCGCATCGAGCTGCGCCAGCTTTTCCGCGCGCTGCCGGACGAAATTGTCGTAGGTGCCGCGATAATAGGTCAGCTTCGCATGTTCCAGATGCAGGATACCGTCCACGGCGCGGTTCAGCAGATCGCGGTCATGGCTGACCAGCAGGATGGTGTGCGGGTAATGCTTCAGATAGCCTTCCAGCCACAGCGTGGCCTCAAGGTCCAGATGGTTGGTCGGCTCGTCCAGCAGCAGCAGTTCGGGGCGGGTGAACAGGGTCGCCGCCAGCGCCACGCGCATCCGCCAGCCGCCGGAGAAATCGTCCAGCGGGGTGTTCTGCGCATCGCTGTCGAAGCCGAGGCCGGCCAGGATGGAGGCGGCCCGGGATTCCGCATTATGCGCGCCGATATCGACCAGCCGGTGCTGGATTTCCGCGATACGTACAGGGTCGGTGGCCGAAAGCTCCTCCCGCCGCAGCGCCGTCAGCTCGGTATCGGCGGCCATCACCGCCTGCAGCGGCGTCGTGCTGCCGCCCGGCGCTTCCTGCGCCACCTTGCCGATGCGCGGCTTGCCGGCGAAACCGATCGACCCGCCATCGACCTGGAGGTCGTTGGTGATCAGCTTCAGCAAGGTGGATTTGCCGGTACCGTTGCGCCCGACCATGCCGACCTTATGGCCGGTAGGCACGGCAACAGTGGCCGCGTCGAACAGGACGCGGCCGGCGATTCGGAAGGTGAGGTTCTGAATTTGCAGCATGGCGCCTGCGAGATAGCACGCCAGCCCCCTGCCGCGAAAGCCTGCCGTGCGGTGCTGGCAATTGACAGCACGCGGAGCCGGCGGCAGGGTGCCGGCCTTTCCCGGAATGCTGGAGTAACGCCGTGTCCGCCGTAACGATTCGCGCCGCCCGTCCCGAGGACGCCGGCACCGTGCTGGAACTGACCCGGGCGCTGGCCCGCTTCATCAAGGCGGAGGACTGGTTCCTGGCCACGCTGGCCGATGTGGAACGCGACTGTTTCGGCGAAGCACCGCGCTACGAGGCGTGGCTGGCCGAGGTGAAGGGCGCCTCCGCCGGCCTGGCCACGCTGTTCCCCACCTACTCCACCTTCAAGGCCAAGCCCTGCCTGTTTGTGGACAGCCTCTATGTGGACGAGACGGCGCGCGGCTATGGAGTCGGCAAGGTGCTGATGCGCCATATCTGCCAGCTGGCGGTCGAGCGCGGCTGCGTGCGCGTCGATCTGAACGTGCTGAACTGGAACCCGGCGCGCAGCTTCTATACCGGCCTCGGCATGCAGGAAACCGGCGAGCTGGGCATGACCATCACCGGCCCTGCCATGCGCAGCCTGGCCGGGCTGGACTGAGACCGAAGCCTCAGCCGGCCGGCGGAATCAGTTCCTCGAAGATCACGGCCCGGCCCCGCCCGTCCTTTTTCGCCTCATAAAGGGCGGTGTCCGCATTGGGAATGAAATGGTCGAGCGGGCGTTCCGGGCCGGTCAGGCAGGCGCCGATGCTGACCGCGACAGGGATCGCCGTGCCGTCGCCGATGCTGACCGGCTTGCCGGTGATCGCCGCCAGGATCTTGTCGGCGACGATGCGCAGCGTCTTGCGGTCGCAATCGGCGGCCAGCAGTACGAATTCGTCACCGCCCCAGCGCCCGCAGACATCGTAGTTCCGGGCCACCCTGGACAGCCGCCGGCCAACCTCGATCAGCACCATGTCGCCGGCCTTGTGGCCATGGCTGTCATTCACCGTCTTCAGATCGTCCAGATCGATGAGCAGCAGGCCCGGCGTTTCGCTGGACCGGGCCGCACGGTTGCGCTCCCGCTCCACCGCCTCCAGAAAGCCGCGGCGGTTATACAGCTCGGTCAGCGTGTCGTGATTGGCCAGCTTCTCCAGCCGGGCCGTGCGCTCCTTCACCAGCGCTTCCAGCAGATGCGTATTGTCACCCACTGCCCTGGCCATGTCGGTCAGCGCGCGCGACAGCCGGCTGATCTCGTCACCGCCGCGCTCATCCGCGGCGGGCTTGTAGTCGCCGGCCTCCACCTGATGCAGCGCCGCCTCCAGGCCGGACAGCCGGTCCAGCACGCTGCGCTTGAACAGCAGCGTCACCAGTGCGGCCGCCAGCACCAGCACCGCCCCCAGCAGCGCCGCAATCGGCATGAACAGCTCGCGCTCGATGATGCGGTCCACATCCATCAGGCTGACATTGTACCAGCCAAGCTGCTCCAGATAGCCGATGCCGGCCAGATAGCGCTTGCCATTGATGGTCACGAAGCGCGAGGCGACGGATTTCCCGCCGCGCGACACCTCCTCCATCATGCGGGCCAGCGCCTCGCCATCCTGCTTGCGGTCCAGCAGCGCGAAGATCGTCTTCTTCGCCTTCAGATCCTTGGTCAGGCTGTGAAAGTCGATCATGCGCGGGTCGCGGTGCGCCTGGATGGCGCCGCTATGGTCGATGAACATGCTGTCCACACCGACCTGCGGGATATTCACCACCTCGCGGATGAAGTCGCTCAGGTCGATGCCGGTGCCGATGATGCCCAGCACCCGGTCGTCCTCGACGACCTTGCAGTTCACCCAGACCTTGGTGACCCGGATATTGTCGTCATGATCGACGTTCAGCTGGCAGCCCCGACTCTCCTCGATGGTCTTGTAGTACCAGCCATCGCGGGGATTGTCCGGCGACAGGCGGTAGCGCAGCTGGTTGCCGGCGAACTCGTTGGCCTGGTTGTTGAAGTAGTAATTGCCGGACTCATGGATCACGAAGAAGTAGCTACCGTCCCGGAAGGCGGCACGGTAATGCTCCAGCTCGGCAATGCCCCGCGCCCGCTTTTCCGCATCGTCCTCATCCAGCGCCCAGTCGTGGATTGCCGGCGCGCGCGCCAGGGTTTCCGCCAGCGAGGCCTCGCGGAACAGCGTCTCCAGCCCACGATACCGGTCGTACAGGACCTGCTTTTCCGCGAACAGCGTGCCCAGCTTGATGATCGTGCGATCGACCATCGAATTGAAGGCCAGGTACGCGCAGGCGCCTATCGCCGCAAACATGACGACGGTCAGAAGGAAAACGCGGACCCGAAGACTGCTCTTGAAGGAACGGGAGAGGATGGCCAGCGGCATGAGGCAAGGTCAGCAATGAAAGCGGACAGGGTAACGGAGAGTAGCCGTTCCTCCGCCGGAGATGTAAGCGGATATTGCTTCTTTGCCGGAACAAATTTCGTCTTGCCAGGGTTGTACCTGTCATATCGGCCTGACGCCCGGCGGTTGCCGACGCACAGGTCAACAGACAGGAACTGTGAACATCCGATCAGGCAGACGAAAGGAAAGAAAAATGACCATGAGCCGAATTGCCGGGATCGTCGCCCTTGCCATCGGCGTGGTGCTGCTGATCTTCGCCCAGCAGGCCACGGAAGCGCCGGTGGAGGAACTCTCCAATACGCTGACCGGCCGCTATACGGACGAAACCATGTGGTATCTGGTGGCCGGCGTCGCGGCCGCCGTGGGCGGTGGCGCGCTGCTGATCTTCGGCCGACGCTAACCCCCGAACACCGGAGGAAATGGCGACCCCGGCAGGGCTCGAACCTGCAACATCCGGCTTAGAAGGCCGGTGCTCTATCCAGTTGAGCTACGGGGCCGTTGATGAACTGGAGATCACCCGGCGGGCCTGGATGCGTCAGTGCGTCCAGGCCTGCATGCGGTTGGTGGCGAAATTGTCGGCATAGGCCTTCGGCTTGATGGTCCGGGCCTTGGGCTCCTCGACGACGAACTGCAGCCCATGCTTCTGGGCGTAGGCGATGGCCTCTTCCTTCGTCGCGAAGCGCAGGCGCACCTGGTTCATCGTATCGCCGGAGGAGACCCAGCCCATCAGCGGCTCTGGCCGGCGCGGCGTCACCGGCGCATAATCCAGAACCCAGCGGTGCGTTCCCGCACGGCCCGACTGCATGGCGGTCTTGCTCGGCTGATAGATGCGCGCCAACATCCTGTTTCCCCTCGACTAGACGTTACCCGGCCAAACTGGAACCTGACCAAACTGGTCGGGGTGGACGGATTCGAACCGCCGACATCCTGCTCCCAAAGCAGGCGCGCTACCAGGCTGCGCTACACCCCGAATGCCCGGAAACTAGGGATTTAAGGCAGGCGGCGCAAGCAGGATGTTGCGCCCCTTCCCTCACGGCGGGCGAGGCGTTAGCTTTGACCAAGCGAACGATTCTCAAGGAACAGCACATGTCCCGCACCACCACCGGAATGACCGAGGATTTGCGCGCCTATCTGATCGCCTCCGGCGTGCGGGAGAGCGCCCTGCTGGCAAAGCTGCGCGAGGAGACCGCCAGCCTGCCCGCCGGCGGGATGCAGATTTCCCCGGAACAGGGGCAGTTCATGCGGCTGCTGGTCGAGCTGACCGGCGCGAAGCGCTGCCTGGAGGTCGGCACCTTCACCGGCTACAGCGCGCTGTGCGTCGCCATGGCCCTGCCCGCTGACGGAAAGCTGGTGTGCTGCGACGTCAGCACGGAATGGACCGGGATCGGCCGGCGCTACTGGAAGGAAGCCGGCCTCGATCACAAGATCGACCTGCGCATCGCACCCGCGACCGAGACGCTGGAGGGGCTGATCGCCAACGGCCAGTCCGGCAGCTTCGACTTCGCCTTCATCGATGCCGACAAGGGCAATTACGACCGCTATTACGAGGCGGCCCTGACCCTGTTGCGCCCCGGCGGGCTGATCGGCGTGGATAATGTGCTGTGGGGCGGCTCCGTCATCAATCCAGCAAAGCAGGATGAGGACACGCTTGCCATCCGCGCGCTGAACGCCAAGATCGCGAAGGATGAGCGCGTCACCCCGGCGATGATCCCCATCGGCGACGGGCTGACGCTGGCCCGGAAGCGGTAAGGCAAGCGCTAAGGCTTACCGGAACGCCGGGTGCACCAGCCGGTCGCCGACGCGGATGCCCAGCCGCTCGGCGGTGCCGGCATTCAGCTCCAGCACCGCGCTGGCGAGGCCCGGCGATTCGATGGTCTGGGTCGAAAACGGCACGGTGCGCTCCTCGATGCCGGTGATTCGCCCCTTCGCGTCGATGAAGAACATATCCAGCGGAATCAGCGTGTTCTTCATCCACATGGCGACACCCTGCGGCCGGTCATAGAGGAACAGCATGCCGGCCTCCGGCGCCATCTGCTGCCGGAACATCAGCCCCTGCGCCTGCTGGGCGGGCGTCACCGCCATCTCGACATCGAACCGGTGCTGCTGACCCTGCGCCGTCTCGATGATGAGGCCGCTGCGCTCGAAACTGGCCGCCCCCTGCGCGACGGCATCGCCGGTCCACAAGGCCATCACCAGCAGCAGAACCGGCATCGGTAAGAAGAATTTCCGCATGTCTTGGCCTTAATCCTCAAGAATGGCCCGGGCCGCCGCCCGGATTTCCGGCCGCACCGGGCCGGGGCGGGCCGCGTCCGCCAGAGTGGTGAACCAGTGCTCCGGCGGGGTCCGGCCCCGGCTGTGGTTCCAGACGATCTCCCGCAGCAGCGATTGCGCCGGCATCGGCAGCGGCTCGTCAAGAGGCTGTCCATTGAGGGGCTGGCTGTTCAGCACGCCCCAGATGCCGGCCCAGCAGCGCGCTACCGCCCAGGGGTTATAGCCGCCGCCGCCCAGCACCAACGTGCGGGGCGCCTGCCGATGCAGCGTCGCCACGGCGTTCCATATCGCGCGGTTGGACAGCGACAGCCGGCTTTGCGGATCATCCTCCAGCCCGTCGCATCCGCATTGCAGCACAAGGGCTTGCGGGCGGAACCTGTCAGCCAGCGGCAGCAGCGCCTCCGCCACCAGGAAGGCCATCTCCGTATCGTTGAAGCCCGCCGGCACCGGGATATTGCGCGCCATGCCGCCAGCCCGGTCCGCCAGCGCGCCGGTGCGCGGCCAGCGGTCCTGCTCATGGATCGACACTGTCAGCACCCGCTCCTCGTCATGGAAGGCGTCCTGCACGCCATCGCCATGATGGGCGTCGAGATCGATATAGAGCACGCGCTCAAGCCCCTGATCCAGAAAGGCCAGAATCGCGAGCACCGCATCGTTGAAATAGCAGAAGCCGCTGGCCCGGTCCGGCCGGCCATGATGCGTGCCGCCCGCCGGATTGTGTACCACCCCGCCTTCCTTCAGCAGGCCGGCCGCCAGGATGGAGGCAGCGCAGGAGGTGGCGGGCCGGCGGAAAATCTCGGCGAAGACCGGGTTGCCGTTGCGCCCGATATTGTAACGTTCCTGATCCTCCGGTGGGACATGGCGCGTCTCTTCCGCCCGCATCAGCGCCTCGACATAGTCCGGCGCGTGGAAGCGGGTCAGCTGCTCGCGTGTTGCCGGCTCGACGGCGCGGTAGCGGGCCTCATCGAACCAGCCCAACGCCCGGATCAGGTCGAGCACCAGCGAGACGCGCGGAATCGAGAGCGGATGCTTCCGCCCGTAGATCGAGTGCCGGTAGATGTCGCTGCCCAGAAGGATCGGCTTTTCAAGCATGATGCTTCAGGTACGTCGGCGGCCTCGTCCGGTCAATCGTGGCATGTATAGATCGCCCCTTGCATGACACAACGCCTGTGCCATAGTTCGCGCCGACCTCGGGGGAGCCATCAGGCTGAGAGGTCGCCTCCCGCGCGGGGATGCGACGACCCCAAGAACCTGATCCCGCTAGCACGGGCGTAGGGAAGAGGACATGCACGGGACTTTCATCTTCCGCCATGCGCGCACCCTGGGCCGGGCCCTGTTCCGCCCCGTCGTGACGCTGGCCGGCCTGCTGCTGGCCTGGCAGGCGCTGGTGTCGCTGACCGGCATCGAATCCTTCCTGCTGCCTGGCCCCGCCGATGTCTATGCCGCCCTGCTGCAGCGCGGCAACATCATCCTGCCGCATGCCGGCGTGACGCTGACGGAAATAATCGTCGGGCTGCTGCTCGGCGTCTCGCTGGGCATCTCCACGGCGCTGGTCATGGCGCTGTCTGGCGAGGTCCGGCGCTGGCTGATGCCGGTGCTGGTGGTCAGCCAGGCTATCCCGGTCTTTGCGCTGGCGCCGATCCTGGTGCTGTGGCTGGGCTATGGCCTCGCTTCCAAGGTGGCGATGGCCGCCCTCATCATCTTCTTTCCGGTGACCGCCGCCTTCCATGACGGGTTGCGCCGCACCGACCGGGCCTGGATCGACAGCGCCCGCACGCTGGGCTGCCGGGGCTGGCGGCTGATCTGGCGGGTGCGGGTTCCGGCCGCCCTGCCCGGCCTCGCCGCCGGGCTGCGCATCGCTGCTGCCGTTGCCCCCATCGGCGCGGTGGTCGGCGAATGGGTGGGGTCCAGCGCCGGCCTTGGCTATCTGATGCTGCACGCCAATGCGCGGCTGCAGATCGACCTGATGTTCGCAGCATTGCTGGTGCTCGCGGCGATGGCCATCACCCTCTATTTCACGATCGACCTGGCCAGCCGGCGTATCCTGCACTGGCAGCCCGAGACCGATCATTCGGACCTTCGATAAACCTTCACGGGAACGAAAAGAATGACTCTCAAGCTTTTGCGTTCACTGGCTTTTGCCGCGGCCCTCGCCCTGCCACTTCAGGCCCAGGCTGCCGACAAGCTGACGGTACTGCTGGACTGGTTCGTTAACCCGGACCATGCGCCACTGTTCGTCGCCCTCGACCAGGGCTATTTCGCCGACGAGAATCTGGAGGTGGAGTTGATCGCCCCGGCCGACCCGAACGACCCGCCGAAGCTGGTCGCGGCGAAGAAGGCGGAGATCGCCATCTCCTACCAGCCGCAGCTGCATCTGCAGGCCGACCAGGGCCTGCCGCTGGTGCGCATCGGCACGCTGGTGGCCACGCCGCTCTCCACCGTGCTGACGCTGGCCGACGGACCGGTGAAGACCGTCGCC
The DNA here is from genome assembly GCF_000299935.1 of Oceanibaculum indicum P24. Classification (NCBI taxonomy): domain Bacteria; kingdom Pseudomonadati; phylum Pseudomonadota; class Alphaproteobacteria; order Rhodospirillales; family Oceanibaculaceae; genus Oceanibaculum; species Oceanibaculum indicum. The sequence goes on from NZ_AMRL01000004.1 coordinate 39,390, forward strand.
GATCTGAAGGGAAAGACCGTCGGTTTCTCGGTCAGCGGGACGGAGGAAGCCGTGCTCGGCGCGGTGCTGCGCTCCGCCGGGCTGACGCTCGCCGACATCACGCTGGTGAATGTGAACTTCTCGCTCTCCCCGTCCCTCGCCTCCGGCAAGGTCGATGCGGTGGTCGGCGCCTACCGCAATTTCGAGCTGACCCAGATGGATCTGATCGGCAAGAAGGGCCGCGCCTTCTATATCGAGGAGCATGGCGTGCCGCCCTTCGACCAGCTGATTTACGTCGCGCACAAGGACAGCGTCGGCGATCCACGCCTGCGCCGCTTCCTGTCCGCCGTCGAGAAGGGCACGCAGTACCTGATCAACCATCCGCAGGAGACCTGGAACACCTTCCGCGCCAGGCGGCCGGAGCTGAATGACGAGCTGAACCGCCGCGCCTGGTTCGACACGCTGCCGCGCTTCGCCCACCGTCCGGCGGCAATGGACAATGCGCGCTATGACCGGTTCGCCCGGTTCCTGCTGGACGCCAAGCTGATCCGGGAGATCAAGCCGGTGGCCAGCTATGCGGTGGAGCTGCCGTACTAATGTACTGATGCGCCCCGGAAATGGTCCGGGGCGCGCTTGCCCCCCTCTGACCTGTCCACTAAGGTTACGGTCGAAACGCCGCCTGGCGGACAGTCCGGGCGGCACAGCCGAAGCCGATAGCGAGAGATAGCCACATGGAGCTTACGGGCGAACAACGTATTCCCGCACCGCGCCAGAAGGTCTGGGAAGCACTGAACGATCCGGACATTCTGGGCCAGGCGATCCCCGGCTGCCAGTCCATCGAAAAGCAGGGCGACGACAAGTTCAGCGCCAAGGTGAAGGCGAAGGTCGGCCCGGTCAGCGCCACCTTCGGCGGCGAGGTCACCCTGTCCGAGCTGAACCCGCCGGAGAGCTACACCATCAGCGGCGAGGGCAAGGGCGGTGCCGCCGGCTTCGCCAAGGGCGGCGCCAAGGTACGGCTGGAAGAGGACGGGCCGGACGGCACCATCCTGCACTACACCGTGACCGCCAATGTCGGCGGCAAGCTGGCGCAGATCGGTTCCCGCCTGATCGATTCGACGGCAAAGAAGCTGTCCGGCGAATTCTTCGAGAAATTCTCCGAGATTGTCGCCGGCCCCGCGCCGGCAGAGACTGCGGCGCCTGCCGCGCCCGCACCGGCTGCCGAACCGGTTGCTGCTCCTGCCCCGCCCCCGGCGGCTGCGCCGCAGCCGGCCATGTCGGATCACGACCATGCTCCTGTGGCCACGCCCGTGCCGTCTTACGAGCATGGCGTGCCGCCGATGATCCTGGTGTCGCTGGTCGCCGCCATCATCGCGCTGGCCGCCTTCTTCGCCGGCTGAGGCAGAATCCCGACGCGGCCGGCCAGTGTCGTGCAACCGTAGCTTGACCTTGGTTGTGCCGCGCGGGAGAGTAATATTAATCATTAAGTCCCAAGGGCGGCTTGCGGCGACCGCGGGACCGTCACATCTGACTACCGAACGCAGAATAGAGAACAGTGGGAGGTTCGTATGGCCATTTCCGTTTCCATGAAGGTGAACGGCAAGCCGGTCTCAGGCGAAGTTGAGGCACGCACCCTGCTGGTGCAGTTCCTGCGCGACCACCTGCAGCTCACCGGCACGCATGTCGGCTGCGATACCAGCCAGTGCGGCGCCTGCGTCGTCCATATCGACGGCGAATCGGTGAAGAGCTGCACGGCCCTGGCGGTGCAGGCGAACGGCGCGGAGATCACCACCATCGAGGGCCTGGCGAAGGACGGCACGCTGCACCCGATGCAGGAGGCCTTCCGCGAGCATCACGGCCTGCAGTGCGGCTTCTGCACCCCCGGCATGGTGATGAGCGCCATCGACCTCGTGAAGCACAATCCGAAGCCGGACGAACACACCATCCGCGAATGGCTGGAAGGCAATATCTGCCGCTGCACCGGCTACCACAACATCGTGAAGGCCATCAAAGCCGGCGCCGAGAAGATGAGCGCCGCCTGACGATTAACTAAAGATAAGGAAAGCAAGAACCGGCAAAAACGCCGGCGGACAGTTCCCGGAATACCGGGCAGTTCCTGCGCCACCCGCCCTATTCCGGCGCGGGCAGCCAAAAGGGAGGAAGAACATGTCTGCTACTGGCATCGGTGCCTCGGTCCGCCGCAAGGAGGACCAGCGTTTTCTGACCGGTCGGGGCCATTACACCGACGATATCAACCGCCCCGGCCAGACCCACGCCTACATCCTGCGCTCGCCCTACGCGCACGCGAAAATCCGCAAGATCGACACGTCCCGCGCGATGGCCGCCCCCGGCGTCGTCGCGGTGTTCACCGGCAAGGACATGGCGGCCGACAGTGTCGGCGGCCTGCCCTGCGGCTGGCAGATCCACTCGCGCGACGGTGAGCCGATGAAGGAGCCCGGCCATCCGCCGCTGGTGGTGGACCGGGTGCGCCATGTCGGCGATCAGGTTGCCGTGGTGATCGCCGAGAGCCGATCCCAGGCCAAGGACGCCGCCGAGCTGATCGAGGTCGATTACGAGCCGCTGTCGGCCATCGCCAACCCGAAGAAGGCGCTGGAAGGCGGCGCGCCGCAGGTCTGGGACGAGGCGCCCGGCAATCTCTGCTATGACTGGGTGTTGGGCGACGAGGCGGAGATCGATGCCGCCCTCAAGGGCGCGCACCATGTGACAAAGATCGAGCTGGTGAACAACCGGCTGGTGCCGAACGCGATGGAGCCGCGCGCGGCGGTCGGCGAATATGACCCGGCCACTGGCGACTACACCCTCTACACCACCAGCCAGAACCCGCATGTCATTCGCCTGCTGATGGGCGCCTTCGTGCTGCAGATACCGGAGCACCGGCTGCGCGTCGTGGCGCCGGATGTCGGCGGCGGCTTCGGCTCGAAAATCTACCATTATGCCGAGGAGGCGATTGTCACTTGGGCCTCGGCCAAGGTGAACCGGCCGATCAAATGGACCGCCGAGCGCTCAGAAAGCTTCATGACCGACGCGCATGGCCGCGACCATGTGACGACCGCGCATCTGGCGATGGACAAGGATGGCAAATTCCTGGCGCTGAAGGTCGAGACCATCGCCAATATGGGCGCCTACCTCTCCACCTTCGCGCCCTGCGTGCCGACCTATCTCTACGCCACACTGCTGGCCGGCGTGTACACCACGCCGAAGATCTTCGCCAATGTGAAGGCGGTGTTTACCCACACCGTGCCGGTGGATGCCTATCGCGGCGCCGGCCGGCCGGAAGCGACCTACCTGCTGGAGCGTATTGTCAGCCAGGCGGCGCGCGAGATGGGGCTGGACCAGGCGGAGCTGCGCCGCCGTAACTTCATCAAGCGCGAGCAGTTCCCCTACCAGACACCGGTTGCCCTGATGTACGATTCGGGCGATCCCGGCGGCTGCCTGGATAAGGCGCTGAAACTGGCCGACTATGCCGGTTTCGAGGCACGCCGCAAGGAAGCCGCCTCGCGCGGCAGGTACCGCGGCATCGGCTTCTCCACCTATGTCGAGGCCTGCGGCATCGCCCCCTCGGCGGTCGTCGGCTCGCTGGGTGCGCGCGCCGGCCTCTATGAGTGCGGCCAGGTGCGTGTCCACCCCACCGGCAGCGTGACCGTCTTCACCGGCACGCACAGCCACGGCCAAGGGCATGAGACGACCTTCGCGCAGCTGGTGTCAGACCGGCTGGGCATCCCCATCGAGAATGTCGATGTGGTGCATGGCGACACGGCGAAGATTCCGTTCGGCATGGGCACCTATGGCTCGCGCTCTCTGGCGGTCGGCGGCGTGGCCATCGACAAGGCGCTGGAGAAGGTGATCACCAAGGCGAAGAAGATCGCAGCCCATCTGCTGGAAGCCGCCGAAGCCGACATCGTCTTCGAGAATGGCGAGTTCAAGGTGGCCGGCACCGACCGCAAGAAGGCGTTCGGCGAGATTTCGCTGGCTGCCTATGTGCCGCACAACTACCCGATCACCGAGCTGGAGCCGGGCCTGGAGGAGACCGCCTTCTTCGATCCGCTGAACTTCTCCTATCCCGGCGGCGCGCATCTGTGTGAGGTCGAGATCGACCCCGATACCGGCGTGACCGAGGTGGTGAACTTCGTCGCGGTAGACGATTTCGGCAAGGTCATCAACCCGATGATTGTCGAAGGCCAGGTGCATGGCGGCCTCGCCCAGGGCATCGGCCAGGCGTTGCTGGAGAACTGCGTCTATGACGAGCAGGGCCAGTTGCTGACCGGCTCCTACATGGATTACACCATGCCGCGTGCCGACAATCTGCCGAACTTCACCCTCGACACGCACAATGTGCCCGCACCCGACAACCCGCTGGGGGTGAAGGGCTGCGGCGAGGTGGGCGCCATCGGCTCGCCACCGGCGGTCATCAATGCGGTGATCGACGCGCTGAGTCCGCTTGGCATCACCGATATCTCCATGCCGGCCACGCCCGCCAAGGTGTGGCAGGCGATCCGCTCCGCCCGCCCGCCGCTGGCAGCCGAATAGACCGCGTTCAGACCCGATCCAGACGAGGACGTCATCATGTACAATTTCGACTATACCCGCCCCTCCTCGCTCGACGAGGCGCTGAAGGCGCTCTCCTCCGGCGACGAGGTGAAGCTGATGGCCGGCGGGCAGACCCTGATCCCGACGCTGAAGCAGCGCCTGGCGCAGCCGACCAAGGTGATCGACCTGTCCGGCATCGCCGAGCTGAAGGGCATCAAGGTCGAGGGCAACAGCGTGGTGATCGGCGCGATGACGCCGCATGCTGCCGTCGCCGACTCGGCCGAGGTGAAGGCGAAGATCCCGGCGCTGGCCAGCCTGGCGCACGGTATCGGCGACCCGCAGGTGCGCAACCGCGGCACGCTGGGCGGCTCGATCTCCAACAATGATCCCGCGGCCGACTATCCGGCAGCGCTGATGGCGCTGGGGGCCACGGTGCACACCAACAAGCGGCAGCTCGCCGCCGAGGATTTCTTCGACGGCATGTTCTCGACCGCGCTGGCAGAAGACGAGATCGTCACCAAGGTCGCCTTCCCGATCCCGGAGAAGGCGGCCTATGCCAAATTCGCCCAGCCGGCCAGCCGCTATGCCCTGGTCGGCGTGTTCGTCGCCAGGACCGGCGGCGGCGTGCGCGTCGCGGTGACCGGCGCTGGCGAAGGCGGCGTGTTCCGGGTGGGCGATTTCGAGAGTGCCCTGTCCGCCAATTTCACGGCCGCCGCGCTGGAGGGTGTTGCCGTGTCCGCTGACGGGCTGAATGGCGACATCCATGGCAGCCCGGAATACCGGGCGCATCTGATAGGCGTGATGGCAAAGCGCGCGGTTCAGGCCGCCGGCTGACCCTCCTCACAAGCGACTAGCGACCAACGCCCTCCCCCAGCGGAGGGCGTTTTCTTTTGCGGGTTAAATACGCCCCTGAATGAGGCCATCCCACCAACGCTCTTGACCACAATCTCGCCTTAAATAAGAATGACTATCACTTGCACAGCGAATCAGGCGGGACGAAAACATGACAGGCGTGGAACCGGAAAAGACCATGACGGCCGCGAAGACCACGCCCAACGCGCGTGAGCGGGCCCTGTCCCCGGTCGATCTCCGCGACTGCCAGCATGACCGGCTGGCCATGCCCTTCGCGGAGCAATTCTCCCTGTGGGCGATGCGGCTCTGGGTCGATGGCCGGCGCGGGCAGCCTGTGGAGCATGCGCTGGAGGGGGCATTCCGCAGGCTGCACCGGCCCGATGCGCTACGAAGCCTGGAACTGTTCATGCTGTCGCTGGCACATGGCGCCATCCGCCCGATCCGGCTTTGGCCCGCCTGCAGCCGCCCGGTCAGCGATGACGAGGCCCGGCTGCTCGACCTGTTGCGCTACAGCCAGGCGGGAGAGCAATTCGCCCCTGCCCTGCTCTGCCGCTCCTTCCTGCGTCCTGCTGCCGCCGCCGTCACTGCCCGGCTGGGGCGCGATCTCGCGCTGGAGCTGGCCGGGGCCGGCCTGCATTTCCCCCTAGGCACCGCCGCCCAGCATGAGGTCCGCCATGGATGACGGATGCGAAACGCACCTGAATAATCCGCATGAGGGTGAGGACTCCTTCGCCGCGCTCGACAATGGCCGGAAATTGTTGCTCTGGGGCATCCGGGTCTGGGTTGCCGGGTTGCGGCAAAACTGGCCGCCGGTACAGACGCGCGAGACGCTGATGGAAGGTTTCGCGCTGGCCTATGCGCTGGATGCCATCGATCCGCTGGAAGGCATGATGAGCATTCTGGCTGGCGGCTCCAGCCGGCAGGTCGCTGTGAATTGCCCGCGCTGTCCCGGCGTTACCGAGGATGAGCAGCTGCTGCTCGATCTCGTCTCGCTGTGCCAGCAGCGCCGGTTACGCCGCCATATGGACCGGGAGGATACTTTTGGCCGACTGGCCAAGCCGATCCTGACGCCAGCCGCCATTCGCCTTTTCGAGCTGCCGGCCCTGCTGCTGGCCGATTGCCTGCTGCGCGCCGGCATACAGCTGCCGCCGAAAGGCACCGAAATCATACGGACAGGACGTGCCGCATCAGGGCGTCTGGATGCGGGCAATATCCTGCCCTTCATCCACCCGGCATCGCCTCACCTGCACTAAGAAAGGCTTAGCTCGCCATGACGCGGAAGGCGGTCAGCCAGCCATAGGTCATGACCACCATCAGCAGGGCGAAACTGCCGAACACGGCAACGCTGCTGAGCACCCGGTCCATCGCATTCAGAGTCTGTTCCGACATGACACTCTCCCTCGCCAGATCATTACTGGCGGGAAGAGTGCCGCATGTTCCGCCGTAACGTCAAGAACAAAACATGAACATTATTAGTCGTTTGTTTTTGCTGATTATTTCAGATCAAAGAACGGTGCTGCCTTCAGAATCTTGTTCTCCTGACGGGCGACATAGCCCGCTTCGGCGCTCTTGGCGAGATAGGCCTGCCAGGCCGGATCGGCCTGCAACGCGCCGCGCTTCGCCTCGCGGTCAGCCAGCGACTCGTACTTCCACATATGGATCACCTGGTTCAACGGGCCGATATCCGTCACGGTGAAATAGCCGAAGGGCTGGCCCAGATGCTTCAGCTGCACGGGGAAGCCTTCAGTGCCATAGAGCTGCAGGAATTTCGGTAGGCAGCCCGGCTTGATGTCATAGGTGCGGTGATCGATGATCATGATTGTGTTATCCAAAATTGGTAAAGGGATAGGACATCTCGGCACGCCAGGGCGCGCCGGTCAAGCCGGCTACAGACCTTCCGCCTGCTGACGCAGCACGAATTTCTGGATCTTACCGGTTGAGGTCTTGGGCAGCGGCCCGAACACCACAGTGCGCGGCACCTTGAAGCGCGCCAGCTTCTGCCGACACCAGTCGATCACCTGCTCCTCCGAGAGGGTTGGCGCACCGGGCTTCAGCGTGACGAAGGCGCAGGGGCTCTCGCCCCATTTCTCGTCTGGCCGGGCCACCACCGCTGCCTCCATGATCGAGGGGTGGCGGAACAGCGCCTCCTCCACCTCCAGCGAAGAGATGTTCTCGCCGCCGGAGATGATGATGTCCTTGGCGCGGTCCTTCACTTCCATATAGCCATCGGGATGCAGCACGGCGAGGTCGCCGCTGTGGTACCAGCCGCCGGCGAAGGCCTCGTCCGTGGCCTTGCGGTTTTTCAGGTAGCCCATCATCACCGTATTGCCGCGGAACAGCACCTCGCCGATGGTCTGGCCGTCGGCCGGCACGTCCTGCTGGGTTTCCGGATCAACGACGCGCATGCCCTGCAGCGTCGGGTAATGCACGCCCTGCCGCGCCATCTTGCCCGAGCGCTTCTCCAGTTCCAGATCGGCCCAGTCCTCCTGCCAGGCGCAGACGGTGGACGGTCCGTAGGTTTCCGTCAGCCCATAGAGATGAGTGACGCAGAAGCCCATTGCCTCCATCTTCTCGATCACCGCCGAGGGCGGGGCCGCACCTCCCGTCGCCACCTCGACCACATGGTCGAAGGCGAGCTTCTGGTCGTCCGGCGCATGGATCATCATGTTCAGCACAATGGGCGCGCCACACATATGGCTCACTGCATGGTCGCGGATCGCCGGAAAGATCAGCGCCGGATCGACGCGGCGCAGGCAGACATGGGTACCGCCGACCGCCGTGACCGCCCAGGTATAGGTCCAGCCATTGCAGTGGAACATCGGCAGGGTCCAGAGATAGCGGGTCTGCGGCCCCAGCCCGAAGGCCAGCACCTGGCCGATGGCGTTCAGATAGGCGCCGCGATGGGAATAGACCACGCCCTTTGGATTGCCGGTGGTCCCCGAGGTGTAGTTCAGCGCGATGGGGTGCCATTCATCGGCGGGCGGCGCACAGACATGGCCTGAGCTGCCTTCCGCCAGGAAATCCTCATAGTCGATACCGCCCAGGGAACTCCCCGCCCCGCCCGCTTCCGGATCGTCGATCTCCACCAGCAGGATGTCCCGGCCCAGCTTCTTGAGTGCCGGCCCCACCACGCCGGCAAATTCCCGGTCGGCAATCAGCGCCTTCGACTCCCCATGCTGCAGGATAAAGGCGATGGTGTCGGCATCGAGCCTTGTATTGATCGCGTTCAGCACCGCCCCCAGCATCGGGATGCCGTAATGCGCCTCCAGCAGCGGCGGAATGTTCGGCGCCAGGATGGAGACCGTATCACCCGCCCCGATGCCACGCGCCGCCAGTGCTGCCGCCAGCCGGCCGCAGCGCGCGCGCAAATCACGGTAGCTGTAACTGGATTTGCCGTGAATCACGGCGATCTTGTCGGGATAGACGAGCGCAGAACGCTCCAGGAAAGACAGCGGGCTCAAGGCCACATGATTGGCGGAACAGCGATCCAGATCGCGCTCATAGGCGCCCAGATTCCCAGCGTCGGACACGTCCCCTCCCGTTCTTGTGATCAAGGCACCCGGTTGACGGGTTGCCGTTTGTTATGCCTCATGCTCGAATCCCTGCTGACGCCCGTCAAGCTGCATGCTTGTTCCGCAGCAAACCGGGCGGGAAAGGAACAGCCATGCGCCTCGATATCTTCTCCGACGTGATCTGCCCGTGGTGCTTCATCGGCAAGCGCCGGCTGGAACGCGCCCTGCAGCTGCGGCCGATGCCGGGGCTGGAAATCAGATGGCGGGCCTTCCAGCTGAACCCCGGCATGCCGAAGGAAGGCATGGACCGGCAGGCCTATGTCGAGGCCAAGTTCGGCAGCGAGATGCGTGCCCGTCAGATCTACGACACCATCCGCCGGGTCGGCAGCAGCGAGAACATTCCGTTCGATTTCGAGAAGATCAAGCGCACCCCCAACACGGTCGATGCGCACCGGCTGATCCGCTATGCCTATGACAGCCAGCTGCAGGAACCGGTGACCGAGGCGCTGTTCCAGGCCTATTTCCTGGAAGGCCAGGATATCGGCGACAAGGAGGTGCTGTTCGAGATCGGCACGGCGCAAGGGCTGCCCGCCGCCGAGCTGCGGCCTTTCCTGGACGGGATCGAGCACAAGGCCGAGGTCGAGGCGGAATGCACGACGGCCAACCGGATCGGGATCAATGGCGTGCCCTGCTTCGTGCTGAACGGCAAATACGGCCTGTCCGGCGCGCAGGAGCCGGAGGCGTTGTTCCCGATGTTCGACCTTGCCTTGCAGGAAGAAGGCACACCCGCCGCCTGATGGCGGCTAAAGAAAGGCCGCCGGCCATGCGCTACATGCTGCGTTATCCGGTCCCGCATCGCCGCTCGCTCGATTATGCCGAAACCTGGCTGGCGGCGAACAGCAAGGGCAAGTGGAGTATTCGCTTCGGCGGCTTCATGGCGGCGCGCGATCATGGCGGGAAGCGCGTGCAGGCGCTGTCTCTCACTGTGCTGTTTGAAGAGGAAGAGGACCGCCGCCGTTTCGCGCTGAATTATCTCGGCACCGCGCTGCCGGACAGCGCCGACGACAGCCTGACCCTAGAAAAGCTGGGTGCGGCAGAAACACCTTCCGCCCCCGCACCAGCTGAAGAGCCAACTCCGCCAGCAGCACCGCCGATCATCGATGTGCCGGCCCGGGCTGCCGCCCCCTTGCGCCGGGAACAGCCGGCGGTTATCGCGCCAGCCAACAAGAAAATAATTGATCTGAAGGCTTAGCGCCCAATTCTTCAGGCTGTGCGTTCAACCCGGTCGGCAGGATCGGGGAACAGCAGGTCGCGCAGCGCGCGCCAGCTGTCGCCATCCGGCGCCATGATCAGGCGCCCTTGGTGGATGGTCGGGTCATAAGGTGTGTCGTCCGCGAAGGCGCCGACGCCGCCGGACTCCTTGTGGATCAGCCAGCCCGCGGCATGGTCCCAGGGCATGATCCGGCGATAGACGGAGAAATGCGTCCGCCCTTCCGCCAGCTGCAGATATTCCTGGCCGGCGCAGCCCAGCGAGAAGAAACGCCGCAGTTCCTGGGCGCGGGCGCGCAGGACGGGCCGTTCCTCGGTCGGGACGAATTTCAGGCTGATGATGCCCAGCATCTCGGACAGCGGCACCGGCTGCGACACCCGCATGCGCTTGTCGTCCAGATAGGCGCCCTCGCCCGCCTCGGCCACCGCCATGCGGTCGCGGATCGGGTCGTAGATCCAGCCGGCCAGCACCTCGCCGCCCTGAACCAGCGCAACGATCACGGCGAACATCTCCGACCCGTCGGCGAAATTGGCGGTCCCGTCCACCGGATCGATGATCCAGACCGGGCTGTCGCCCTTCAGCAGGTCAAGCACGGCGGAATTTGAGGAAGCTGCTTCCTCACCCACCACCTCGGAGCCGGGCAGCAGGCGCTTAAGGGCCGGCGTCAGGTGCTTTTCCGATTCAAGGTCGGCGATGGTGACGAGGTCGCCCGGCCCCTTCTCATGCGTATCGCCCTCGCCCAGCGCGCGGAAGCGCGGCAGGATCTTCAGTTCGGCGGTTTCGCGCAGCAGGGCGGAGACGCGGTCGGGATCGAGACTCATGCCGGCATCCGGTTTCAGGAAAGGGGCTGGCCGGCCTGGCGGCGCTCAAACCGCGCCCGGTCGGCAGGATCGAGGCCCACCAGCAGGTGCGAATGCTTCTCGTCATCCTCACGCTCCAGCACCTCGCCATGGCGGTACAGCCAGGCCAGGGTGGCGCCGTCCGACAGATCGACATCCACACGCAGCAGTTCCCGCCTGGCATTCAGCCGCTGGTCAAGCAGGGTGAGCAGCTCATCGGTGCCGCTGCCTTCCAAGGCGGAGACGGCCACTTTGTCCGGATCGCGCGCCGCGAGGTTGAGAACCTGAGCCCGGTCCTCCTCAGGCAGCAGATCGACCTTGTTCAGCACCTCGATGATCGGCGTGTCGCTTTCCTCCGGCGCAATGCCGAGATCGGCCAGCACCGCTTCGACATCGGCGCGCTGCGCCGCGCTGTCGGGATGGGCGACGTCGCGGACATGCAGGATGATGTCGGCTTCCAGCACCTCCTCCAGCGTGGCGCGGAAAGCGGCGACAAGCTGGGTCGGCAGGTCGGAGATGAAGCCTACCGTATCGGACAGGATGATCTGCCGGCCCGATGGCAGGGAGAGCCGCCGCATGGTCGGGTCCAGCGTCGCGAACAGCAGATCCTTGGCAAAGACAGCCGACCGCGTCATCCGGTTGAACAGCGTGGACTTGCCGGCGTTGGTGTAGCCGACCAGCGCCACGATGGGATACGGCACCTTGCGCCGGGCGCTGCGATGCAGCTCGCGGGTGCGCTTCACCTCATCCAGCTGGCGCTTCAGCTTCACGATCTTGTCGTCGATGATACGGCGGTCCAGCTCGATCTGGCTTTCGCCGGGGCCGCCCATGAAACCCGCGCCGCCACGCTGCCGCTCCAGATGGGTCCAGGACCGCACCAGACGGCTGCGCTGGTAGGTCAGTGCCGCCAGTTCGACCTGTAGCCGGCCTTCATGCGTGCGGGCGCGGGCGCCGAAGATTTCCAGGATCAGCGCCGTGCGGTCGATCACCTTGCATTTCAGGGACCGTTCCAGATTGCGCTGCTGCACCGGCGACAGGGCGGTATCGATCACCGCCACCTCGATCTCCATCGCGTCGATGACATCAGCGAAGCGTTCGACCTGCCCGCTGCCCATAAGCGTCGCCGGCGTCGCGCGGGAGACCCGCACGACTTCCGAATGGACGATGTCGAGATCGATGGCGAGCGCGAGGCCGCACGCCTCCTCCAGCCGCGCTTCGGGCGCACGAACAGCTCCGCCGCTCTTGTCGGCGGCGGAGAGCAGATCGAGATGCAGGATCAGGGCACGCGTGGAGGAAGCCTGCGTGGCAATCCCCTGATTTCTTTCGTGGAACGAATCACCCATTCCGTTGGCCGGCGTCCGTGACATCAATCGTCAGTGTCAGCGCCTTCCTTTGCCCCGTCAAACAGCTGGATCGGCTGGGCCGGCATGATGGTCGAGATCGCATGCTTGTAGACAAGCTGCGAATGCGCATCACGGCGCAGCAGAACCGAGAAATTGTCGAACCAGGTTACGATCCCCTGCAGCTTCACGCCATTGATCAGGAAGATGGTCACCGGCGTCTTCTGCTTGCGGATATTGTTGAGGAATACGTCCTGAACGTTTTGATTCTTATCAGACATCGTTGCTTTCCGTCTGTTAATTTGTTGGAGCCCGATTGCGGCTCTTGTCGCCCCGGTCTTTTCGCACATGCGAAATACCTACCGATAAATGAAATTGGGCTTCGACTCAATGGATTCAATGCCGTTTTCGGAAAGCGGCAGGGTGATCCGTCAGAGTCCGGCCCGCAGCCAGTCGGTCAGTTGTCCGCAATGCGGCGCATGCCAGGCCGGCGGGTGCAGCTTCAGCGCAGGATCGTCGGGCAGCGGGTCACGGACCAGCACCGGCACGCAGCCCGCATTATGTGCACACTCCATATCGATGGAGGTATCGCCGACGAACCAGACATCCGCACCCGGCGCGATGCCGCTGCCCTCCAGGGCCATCGACACCGGGATCGGCGATGGCTTGTCCTCGGGGGCATCCTCCGCGCCGATGATCCGTCCGAAATAGCGGTCCCAGCCAAGATGCGCCGTCTCCAGCCGCAGGGTCGGGCCGCGCTTGTTGGAGACGATGCCCATATAGACGCCTTCGGCCGCCAGATGCGCCAGCAGATCGGCCGCCCCCGGCAGCGGTTTCAGCACCGCCAGATGGTTTTCCGCAAAGTGGTCGAGGAAGAGCGTCCGCGCCTCCTCCCACCGGTCGCCAAACAGTAGCGGGAAGGAGTCGCGCAACGAGGCTTTCACCCGGGCACGCGTCTCCTCGACGGTCCAGGCTTCCTGACCGAAGCTGACTAGCGTGAAGTTCAGCGCGGCCCGGATCGCATCCCAGTTATCGACCAGCGTATGGTCCCAGTCGAAGAGGACGGCGCGCGGCCGCGCCGGACAGTCCAGTGCCGCCAGGGCGCTCACGCACTCTCCTTCAGGCCGGCCATGAATTCGTCGTACCAGTCACGCAGGCTGAGCGACAGCGTGCCGGCCCGGCCATTGCCAATGACCGTGTCGTTGATCTGCGTCACCGGCGTGACGAAGCTGGTGGCGCTGGAGATGAAGGCCTCACGGGCCTGCAACGCCTCATCCAGGCTGAAGGGCCGCTCGACGAACTTCACGCCATGCGCCTCGGCAATCTTCAGGATGCGCAGCCGGGTGATGCCGTTCAGAATGTCGTTGGTGGCCGGCCGCGTGACCAGTTCCCCCTCCTTGGTGATGATCCAGGCATTAGTCGAGGTGCCCTCGGTCACCATGCCGTCCTCATCCACCTGCCAGGCCTCGGTGGCCCCGGCCTCGCGCGCCTGCTGCTTGCCCAGGATGTTAGGAAGCAGACCTACCGTCTTGATATCGCAGCGTTCCCAGCGGATATCCTTGATCGAGATGACCTTCACGCCTTCCTCGATCTTCGCCCGGCCCGGCAGGCGCATATGCTTCACGGTCATGACCATGGCCGGCGGCGTGCCCGGCTTCGGAAAAGGATGGTCACGGCGGGCAACGCCACGCGTCACCTGCATATAGACCAGGCCGGTCTTCAGCCGGTTGCGGCGGATGATCTCCCGCGTCACCGCCTTCATCGAGGCGCGCGACATCGGCACATCAATGCGCAGTTCGCCCAGCGAGCGCCACAGCCGGTCAAGGTGCGGGTCCTCGTCCACCAGCCGCCCGTTCACCACGGTGACCACCTCATAGACGCCATCGGCGAACTGATAGCCGCGATCCTCGATATGGACGGCGGCATCCCCATGCTGGACATAGCGGCCATTGACGTAAGCGATACGGGACATGCGCAACCTCTAGCGACGCAACGGAAATGGAAGGGCGTCAGACGCCTCAGAAATACTCTAGCCGAACCGAGAACAGCTTCTCCACCTTCTTTACCGCATTGCTGGCAGCAAAAAGGATGATCCTGTCCTTGGCCTGGATGCGCGTGTCGCCGCGTGGCACGACCAGCTCATCATCACGCAGGATGGCGCCAACGATGACACCATTCGGCAGTTTCGCCTCGCGCAGCGGTACGCCGACCATGGTGGAGGTCTCCAGCGCCTCCGCCTCGATCACCTCGCCCACCCCCTCGCGCAGCGAATGCACGGCGCGGATACGGCCGCGCCGGATGTGCTGCAGGATGGTCGAGACGGTGATGGAGCGCGGATTCACCACCGCATCCACGCCCAGCGCCGTGACCAGCGGTCCATAGGGCTGATTGTTGATCAGCGTCACCGCCCGCTCGCAGCCATAACGCTTGGCCAGCAGCGCACTAATGATGTTCACCTCGTCATCGTTGGAGACCGAAACGAAGGTCTCCGTGCTGCGGATGTTCGCCTCTTCGAGGATTTCCGGGTCCAGCGCACTGCCGGCCAACACCATGGTCTTGGCAAGCTGGCCCGCCGCCCTCTTAGCGCGCTCCGGCGATACCTCGATCAGCTTCACGCTGACAGCGGACTGATTTTCCTCGATGTTCTGCGCCAGCGTCAGGCCGATATTGCCGGCGCCGACGACAATGATGCGGCGCGCTTCCGGCTCCTGATGGCCGAAGGCGTCCATGGCGCGGGCCAGGTGGGCGGTGTCGCAGACGAAATAGACCTCGTCCCCGGCCAGCATCTGGTCCTCGCTGGACGGCACGATCACCTTGTCGTTCCGGATGATCGCGACGACCACCATGTTGAGGTCGGGGAACAGGCTGGCAAGCTGGCGCATCGGCGTGTTCACGACCGGGCAATCCTCGCCGCAGCGCACGCCGACGACCCGCACCTTGCCGTCCGCCATCGCCAGCATGTCGAAGGCGCCCGGCACCTGCAGCTGCTGGCCGATATGGCGCGCGACCTCAACCTCCGGCGAGATGATGACGTCGATCGGCATGTTGTCGCGGCTGAACAGGTCTGCCCATTCCGGCTGCAGATAATTCTGGCTGCGCACGCGGGCGATCTTCGTTGGCACCTGGAACAGAGAGTGGCCGACCTGGCAGGCGATCATGTTCACCTCGTCGGCATAGGTGACCGCGATCAGCATGTCGGCCTCCTTGGCGCCGGCCATCTCCAGCGTGCCGGGATGCGAGGCGTGGCCGACGAAGGCGCGCACGTCGAGCGTATCGTTGATCTTGCGGATCAGCTCCGGCGACTGGTCGATGACGGTGACGTCATTGCCCTCGGAGGACAGATAGCGGGCGATGCTGGAGCCAACCTGCCCCGCGCCGCAGATAATCACGTTCATGGCTGTTGCCTATCCTTTCGACGACCGCCGGCAAGGGCCGGAGATCAGGAAACCAGCTTCGTCGCCCGTTCCGGTGCCGGCACGCCCAGCGATTTCAGCTTCCGGTGCAGGGCGGACCTCTCCATGCCGACAAAAGCCGCAGTTTTTGAGATATTGCCACCGAACCGGTTCACTTGCGCCATCAGATATTCCCGCTCAAACAGCTCGCGGGCCTCGCGCAGGGCCAGATTCATGATCTCGCTGCCCTTGTCCAGCCGCGTGACCGCCGGCGCCGTGGCGCTGATCTCCGGCGGCAGGTTCTCGATCCGGATCGGCTCGCGCGCATCGCCCGGCGCCATGATCAGCATCCATTCCGCCAGATTGCGCAGCTGGCGCACATTGCCCGGCCATTCATAGACCTGCAGCGCCGCGATCACGTCATCGCTGATCTGGCGGATCGGCAGGCCCGCCTGCTCCGCCGCGCGGGCCAGGAAATAGGCGATCAGCGTCGGCACATCCTCCCGGCGTTCGCGCAGGGAGGGGACGCGCAGCGGCACCACATTCAGCCTGTAATAGAGGTCCTGGCGGAACCGGCCTTCCTGCATTTCATGCTCAAGGTCGCGGTTGGTGGAGGCGATCACGCGCACATCCACCTCGACGCGCCGGCGGCCGCCCAACCGCTCGAAGGTCTGGTCCTGCAGTACCCGCACGATCTTGCCCTGGGTTTCCAGCGGCATGTCGGCAACCTCATCGAGCAGCAGCGTGCCGCCATGGGCCTGCTCGAAGGTGCCGATCTTCCGCCCGCCATTGCCTTCCTGCTCGCTCTCGCTGCCGAACAGCTCCAGCTCCAGCCGGTCAGGGTGCATGGTGGCGCAGTTCAGCACGATAAAGGGCCCGTTATTGCGCCGGGACCGGGCATGGACCATGCGGGCGACCACTTCCTTGCCCGACCCCGCCGGCCCGGTGATCAGCACGCGGCTGCCGGTGGGGGCCACCTTCTCGATGGACTGGCGCAGATGCATGATCGCCGGAGAACTGCCCGTCAGCTCCGTCTCCGGCCCGCCGCGCAGCCTGAGTTCCGCATTCTCCCGGCGCAGGCTGGCATCCTCGATGGCGCGCCTGACCTGAAGGAGCAGCCGGTCGGTCTTGAAGGGTTTCTCGACGAAATCGTAGGCGCCGCGCTGAAGCGCGCTGACCGCCATCTCGATGGTGCCATGGCCGCTGATCATGACCACCGGCAGGTTCGGGTGATCGTGCTTCACGCGGTCGAGAATCTGCAACCCGTCCAGCCGGCTGCCCTGCAGCCAGATATCCTGGATCACCAGATGCGGCAGACGGGTTGCGATCGCATCCAGCGCCTCGTCTGAATTCGCCGCCATGCGGGTACGATAGCCCTCATCCCCCAGAATGTCGGAGATGAGCTGTCGAATATCCGCCTCGTCATCGACGATCAGGATGTCATGCGCCATGAACAACCGCTAATCCAGGAGTGTGGCCGCCGGAACCGGCTGATGAGCCAGGACCGGAGCCGGAGCCAGAATCGGACAGGCGGGCAGTCTCTGCTTCGATGCCGGATTTACCATGGTGGCCGGAGATTACATCCCGCCCCGGGAAAATCAACCGGACACGCGCACCGGTGCGACGGCGGTCTTCGATTGTGAGATCGCCGCCATGGTCCTCCATGATCTTCTTCACGATGGCAAGGCCCAGCCCAGTCCCCTTCTCCCGTGTCGTCACATAGGGTTCGGTCAGGCGGTGCCGTACCTCCTTGGGCAGGCCCTTGCCATTATCCTCGATACACAGCTCGACCTGGCCGTCCCTGTGCTGGATGGCAAGCCGGACGATGCCGGGTTTGGGGTCAGTCTCCTGCCGGGCGCCAATCGATTCGATGGCGTTCTGCACCAGGTTGGTCAGCGCCTGACGGACCTGGCGGTGGTCGCACCAGACCATGGCCGGCGGATCCGGCAGGGAGGCCACGAACCGGATATCCTGATGCGCGCTGCGATAGAGCGTCAGGGTCTCGCGGCACAGTTCGTCCAGATTCTCGTGGCGCAGGACAGGTGCCGGCATCCGCGCGAAGTTGGAGAATTCGTCCACCATGCGGCCGATATCGCCGACATGGCGGATGATCGTCTCGGTACAGGCCGCGAAGCTTTCCTTGTCGGAGACGATCTCGCCCAGATATTTGCGCTTCAGCCGTTCCGCGGACAGCTGGATCGGGGTCAGCGGATTCTTGATCTCATGCGCGATGCGGCGCGCCACATCAGCCCAGGCCGCCTTGCGCTGCGCGGTCATCAGCTGGGTGATGTCGTCGAAGGTCAGGATGAAACCCAGCGCGCGGTCCTGCTCGGCATTGCCGTCGCCCCGCTCCGCCGTGATCCGCACCAGGAGGGTGCGCTGCCCCGCCTCGCCCTGGAGGATGACCTCGCGCTCCAGGTCGCGGTCCGGCCGTGCCTGTGCCACCGCCAGCAAGTCCGCCATTTCCGGCACGACATCGCCAATCGGCAGGCCGATGGCGCGTTCCAGAGGCTGGTCCAGCAGCAGCGAGGCCGACCGGTTGGGCAGGTTGATCCGCCCCTCCGCATCGAGGCCGATGACGCCGGCCGAGACGCCGGCCAGCACAGTTTCGGTGAAGCGGCGGCGGGTATCCAGCTGCCGGTTGGCGTCGATCAGCTCCTGCCGCTGTTCCTCCAGCTGGCTTGTCATCCGGTTGAAGGCGCGGCTGAGCACGCCCAGCTCGTCGGTACCGTCCTCGTCCGTCACCCGGGCCGTCAGGTCGCCGGCCCGCACCCGCTCCGCCGCGCCGATCAGGTTGCGCACCGGGCGCCACAGCTCCGCCGCCACGTTCAGGCCGACCCAGACCGCCGCCAGCAGCATCAGCAGAGCCACCACGACGAAGATCATCACGAAGGTGATCTGCAGGCTGGATTGCCGTCCCTGCAGGCGCTGATATTCCTCGACCGCGGCCTCCGTCTGGTCCATATGGGCCAGCACCTTGCTGTCCACGAACCGCCCGACATAAAGGTAGGCGTCGGCGAACCCGTCCAGCCGGACCAGCGCGCGCACCCGGTCGTCGGCGTCATTTTCCATCAGCACGACGGCGCCGGTTTCCGCCTCACGCAGCGAGGCCTCCGGCACGGTTTCGAAATGCATCGCGAAGCTGAGCGCCGATTGCGCGAGGATATAGCCGGTGCTGTCGAACACCACCGCCTCGGCCAGCGCCCTCACCTGCGCCTGCGCGCTGATGAAGGCGGTGAGCCGCCTGGGATTGGCAGACAGGCTCAGCGCCTCGCGGTTGAGGTCGGCGGCCATCGCCAGCACGTCGGCGCGGATCGTCTTCTGATGTTCCTCCAGATAGGCCTTCGCCACCTCACGCGATTCGGTGACCGCCGTGCGCACCCGTTCGTCGAACCAGGACTGGATGCCGAAATTCAGGAACAGGGCGGAGAACACCGCGACAATGATCGCCGGAATGACGGCAACAAGCGCGAACAGCGTGACCAGCTTCAGATGCAGCTTGGAGCCCGCCAGGCCGCGCCGCCGCTCCATCCACAGCTGGACCAGCCGGTAGGACACCACCATGCCAACCAGCAGCAGCAGCAGCAGGTTGACGTTCATCAGCACGAAGATGGTATTGGGGTCGGGGCCCAGCGGCCCGGAATCGGTCAGCGCGGCGTAGGTCAGCGTGCCCGAGACCAGGGCCGCGACAATGAGCAGCAGCGCCACCTTGCGGCCAAGGCGCACACGCTCCGCCCAGTGCCCGAGGTGACGCCAGAAGCGCGCCATGCCGGCCGACCCTGTCATGTCCTTCGTGGCGCTGTCTCCGCTCCGCGCCCTTTCCAAGGCGTCGTCGCTCATCGCATTACCATTGGCCAGCCTTGCGTTACGAGGCGGCTATTTTAGGCCGCGCGTCACCCGGATGTCCAATTCGCGGATTTTCTTGCGCAAGGTGTTCCGGTTCAGCCCCAGAAGCTCCGCCGCCTTGATCTGGTTGCCGCGCGTCGCCGACAGGCTGAGTGAGATCAGCGGTCGCTCGACCTCGCGCAGCACGAGGTCGTACAGGCCGGAACCCGGCATGCCATCGGCATGGGCCGAGAAGAAGCTCTTCAGATGCCGTTCGACTGCCGATCCCAGGCTTTCGCCCTCGCCGCCAACCTCAAGCGCGGGTTGCGGTTCCTCCGCCTCGGCCAGTTCCTCATTCACCACATCGGCGGTGATCTCGTCCTGCGAATAGAGCACGGCTAGGCGGCGGACCAGGTTTTCCAGCTCGCGCACATTGCCCGGCCAGGAATAGGCCTTCAGCCGGTCCAGCGCTGCCGGTTCGATGCTCTTGCGCGGCAGCCCCTCGCTGTGCGCCTCGGCCAGGAAATGCCGCACCAGCGCCGGCACATCCTCCTTGCGCTCGCGCAGCGGCGGCAGCCGGATCGGCACGACATTCAGCCGGTAGAACAGATCCTCGCGGAACAGGCCCTGGCGGATGAGCTGGCGCAGGTCGCGGTGGGTCGCGGCGATGATCCGCACATCCGCCTTGATCGGCGTGCGTCCGCCAACCGTGGTGTATTCGCCTTCCTGCAGCACGCGCAGCAGCCGGGTCTGGGCGTCCAGCGGCATGTCGCCGATCTCGTCCAGGAACAGCGTGCCGCCCTGCGCCTGCTCGAACCGGCCGGTGGAGCGTTGGGTGGCGCCGGTGAAGGCGCCCTTCTCGTGCCCGAACAGCTCGCTCTCGATTAGTTCGCGCGGGATCGCCGCCATGTTGATCGCCACGAACGGTCCGGTGCGCCGCTTGCCGTAATCGTGCAGGGCGCGGGCCACCAGCTCCTTGCCGGTGCCGGATTCGCCATGGATCATGACCGTAAGGTCGGTTCCCATGAGCCGCGCCAGCACGCGGTAGATTTCCTGCATGGCCGGCGACCGACCGATCAGCGGCAGGGTGTCGTCGCTCTCCTCCGGCTGCTCGATCACCGGCGGCGGGCTCTCCTTCGGCGCCAGCAAGGCGCGCTGCACCACATTGATCAGCTGCTTCAGGTCGAACGGCTTGGCCAGATATTCGAAGGCGCCGCGCTCGGTTGCCTTCACCGCGGTCAGCAGCGTGTTCTGCGCGCTCATCACCACGATGCGCAGATCGGGCCGCTGGCGCTTGATGCGGGGGATGAGATCGAGGCCGTTCTCGTCCGGCATCACCACATCGGTGAGCACCAGATCGCCCTCGCCCGCTTCCACCCAGCGCCACAGGGCAGCAGCCGTTCCGGTTACCTTCACATCATAGCCGGCGCGCGCAAGTGCCTGATGTAGAACGGTTCTGATGGCGCGATCATCGTCAGCGACCAGAATGGTCTGGGACCGTGCCAGCGCCATCACTCAGCCTCCACCGGCAGCAGCCGGGCGACCGGATCGCTGCCCATCTCTTCCGGCGCCATCGGCAGCATGACGCGGAAGACGGTGCGCTTCGGCTGGCTGTCCACCTCGATGATGCCGCCATGATCGCCGACGATCTTGGCGACCAGCGCCAGCCCAAGGCCGCTGCCATTCTGCTTGGTGGTGACGAACGGGTCGAACAGGTTCTGCCGCAGATCGTCAGGGATGCCGGGCCCGTTATCGGTGACGCTGATCACCAGCGGCAGGTCGAAGCTGCTGCGCGAGCCGGGCACCGCCAGCCTTATGCCATGCTTGTAGGCCGTGCTCAGGGTGATCTCGCCGCCCTCCTCCGGCAGTGCCTCCGAAGCGTTCTTCACAAGGTTCAGGAAAATCTGGATCAGCAGGTCGCGATTGCCGAGCACGGCCGGCAGCGATGGATCATACTGCTCGACAAAGCGGTGCTGCCGGGCAAAGCCGGTCTTGGCGACCTTGCGCACATGATCCAGCACGAGATGGATATTCACCGGACCGCGCGGCATCGGCCGCTGGTCGGAGAACACCTCCATCCGGTCGACCAGCGCGCAGATACGGTCGGTCTCGTCGCGGATCAACGTCGTCAGCTCCTGGTCGCCGGGGTCCTGCACACTCTGCTCCAGCAGCTGTGCCGCCCCCCTGATGCCGGAGAGCGGGTTCTTCACCTCATGCGCCAGCATCGCTGCCATCGCGGTGACGGAGCGCGCCGCGCCACGGAAGGTCAGCTGCTGGTGGAACTGCAGCGCCACCGAACGTTCATGGATGCAGATCGCCACCTGCCCGTCGGAATCCGCGATCGGTGCGACCTCGATCGTCACGTCGCGCGTGCCGATGCGCGGCGTCTCCAGCGTCACGCCATGGTCCGACATGCTGTTGCCATGCGCCCGGACCTGCGACAGCAGGGAGAAGAGCGGGCTGTCGTCCGGGATGAAATCGGCAAGCCGCTGATCGACCAGCTGGTTGGCACTGAGGCGGAAGAACTGCTCGGTCGCGTCGTTCACATAGACGATCTGGTTGTCCGCATCGACCACCAGCACCGGGCTGGCCAGCGCCAGCAGGATCGCCGATTCCTCGACGCGCGCCGGGCGCCGTCCCCGGCCCAGCAGCTTCAGCGGCGTGCTTATCTTCGCCATCAGGCGGCCTCCTGCAGGGATTTGCCCGCCGATCCGTCGAGGGCGGCAGTGAAGTAATGCTCCATGGCGTCCCGTACAGCATCCGGGTCCGTGGTGTTGTTGACCAGCTGGCGGAAGGCCGCGGAACCGGGCAGGCACCGGCTGTACCAGCCAATATGCTTGCGCGCGATGCGGCAGCCGAGCTGCGGCCCGTAATGGCGCTGCATCGCCTCCCAGTGATCCCTGACCGTCTCCAGGATGACCGCCAGCGGCGGGTCCGGCAGCTTCTCCCCGGTGCGCAGATAGTGCCCCACCTGGGCTGGGAACCAGGGCCGGCCATAGCTGCCCCGGCCGATCATCACCGCATCAGCGCCAGACAGGCGCAGCGCCTCGGCCGCCTCTTCCTCCGTCGTCACGTCGCCATTCACGACGACTGGGATGGAAACCACCTGCTTCACCGCACGCACATAGGACCAGTCGGCCCGGCCGGTATAGAACTGGCAGCGGGTGCGGCCATGCACGGTGACCATGCGCACGCCGAGATCCTCGGCGATCCGGGCAAGCTGCGGCGCGTTACGGCTGCCATCGTCCCAGCCGGTGCGCATCTTCAGTGTGACCGGGATATCGACGGCCTTAACCGTCGCCTCGATCAGCGATGCGGCATGGTCGAGGTCGCGCATCAGGGCGGAGCCGGCCTGTTGCCCGCCCGTTACCTTCTTCACCGGGCAGCCCATATTGATGTCGATGATGGCCGCGCCCCGGCCCGCATTCAGCTTCGCCGCCTCGGCCATCAGCGCAGGCTCGCAGCCTGCCAGCTGGACCGACAGCGGATAGTCCGCGCTGTAATCCTCCGACATTTTGCGGATTTCCTTGCGCGCCTGCTGCACCATGGCGGCGCTGGCAATCATCTCGGAAACCACGAGCCCGACGCCGAAGCGCCGGACAATGCGGCGGAACGGCTGATCGGTGACACCAGACATGGGCGCCAGGATCACCGGCGACTCCAGTTTAATTGGCCCGATTGATACGCTCATATTTTAGGCATCTTCCTTTCGTGCCCAAACTTTGGGCAACGCTACACCGAACAAATCCCGATGACAAGCGCGCGGATCACGCAACCTGCATACATTTGTTCGGCAGTCGTTCGGTATTAGCCCAGAAGGATGTCGGCGACGAATTTCACGCCCGGATAGGCCAGTGTCAGCAGCAGGAAGGCGATCAGCACTAGACGGGCCGCCATCCGCCCGCGCAGGCCGGTCAGCCAGTGCGCCAGCAGCAGCGCCAGCACGACGGCGAAGACAGCAATCGACAGCACGCTCTTATGGTCCAGCGCCAGCACCCCGCCGCCCCTGGTCCAGTTCACCGCCATTCCAGTGGCAACACCAAGGCCCAGCAGGATTTCCGCCAGCAGCAGCAAGCCGATCTGCAGCCGCTCCCCCTCCGCCACGGCGGGCAGCAGCCGGGTCAGCCGGGTTGGCTGCTTGCGCTTCAGCGCACGTTCCTGCAGGAAGACAGCGAAACCTGACACCGCCGCCAGGGTCAGCAGCGCATAGGCTGTGACCGAGAGCAGGATATGCGCCTGCGTCCACAGGCCCGGTACCGTACCGGCGAACGGCCCGGTCTCGATAGGCCGCAGCACGGTTGCCAATACACCCAGCAGCAGCATGTAGGGCAGCAGCAGCGGCGCCAGCCGCCGGCTGGCCGGCACGATCAGCACCGCCCCGGCAAACAGCACCATGGTCGCCGCCACGGTGACCCACAGCGCGCCGGACAGGTCGGCGTACCAGCGGCCATACATCTGCGCCACCACCCAGCCCACGGGGCCGATCACGGCGGGGACCAGCAGCACCCAGAACAGCCGGTCCCTTTCCGCCGTCCGGCCGAACGGCAGCAGCGATGCCGGCAGCATCGCGATCAGGGCGGAAAGACTGACGATCAGGGTGGTCGGCATGCGCGCCTTATATCCGGTCTGGTGAGAAATATATAGTGCTGCGAACCATTCGCAAAACATCATTTGTCAGCCGACGCTGTTAACGGCCCTGATGATCCCAGGCGGAAGTTTCTGCCCGGCAAATTCTGCCGCCCGGCAAGATCGGCCGGGTGGCCTTCCCAGCCCACTGTCAAATAAATCAATAAGTTATAATTATATCATGCGGGCATGACATTTGCCTCTGTGCTCCTACCCTCCCAACGGATGGAGCAGCGGCACATGTCCATTTCCGGTATCGGCGGCCCATCGGGCATTACCATTGGCAGCCCGTCATCGATATCGCCCGGCAGTTCGCGCCTCGAAAAGCCGACCGCGCAGGACGAATTCCTCGACTATATGACGAAATCGCCCGCCGAGCGGATGCGCGAGATGATCCTCGGCGAGCTCGGCGTGACGGAAGAGCAACTGCGCAACATGGACTCGCAGGAGCGCGCCAAGATCGAGGAGAAGATCCGCGAGACCATCCTGGAGAAGGTCAAGGAAAGCGCGGAGAAGAAGACCGGCATGATTGTCGACGTCGCGGTCTGACGCGCATCCCGGTGGAAATTCCGCCCGCGCCGGCTTAGGCTCCGGCGCATGTCCAAGACCATCGCCCTTATCGTCGCCGCCGGACGCGGTCATCGCCTCGGCGGCAGCCTGCCGAAGCAGTATCTGCCGCTGGCCGGGCAGACGGTGCTGCGCCATACGGTGCGGCGGTTCCTGGCACATCCTGGCATCAAGGCGGTGCGGGTGGTAATCCACCCTGATGACCGCGATCTTTACAATCAAGCGGTGGGCGATCTTGGCCCGGACGAACCGATTGCCGGCGGCGCCACGCGGCAGGACAGCGTGAGGCTGGGGCTGGAGGCGCTTTCCAAAGATGCGCCCGAGCTTGTGCTGATTCAGGATGCCGCCCGCCCCTTCACCGCCCCTGCGACCATCGACGCCGTGCTGGCGGCGCTGCAGGACCATCCCGGCGCCATTCCCGCCCTTGCCGTCGCCGATACGCTGAAGCGCGCCGAGGGTGCCCAGATCGCCGCAACGGTGCCGCGCGACGGCCTGTACCGCGCGCAGACACCGCAGGGCTTCCGCTTTGCCGATATACTGGCGGCCCATCGGGCGCTGGCCGGGCGGGAACTGACCGACGATGCCTCTCTGCTGGAAGCGGCAGGCCAGACCGTCGCGCTGGTGCCGGGCACCGAGGAGAATTTCAAGATCACCACGGCGGAGGACATGATGCGCGCCGAAACCCTTCTGGGCGCTGCTTTCGAGACCCGCAGCGCCAGCGGCTTCGACGTCCACCGCTTCGCCGAGGGCGGGGACCATGTCATGCTGTGTGGCGTCCCGGTGCCGCATGACAGCGGACTGGAAGGCCATTCCGATGCCGATGTCGGGCTGCATGCGCTGACCGATGCGCTGCTGGGCTGCATCGCCGCCGGCGATATCGGCCAGCATTTCCCGCCGACCGACCCGCAATGGAAGGGGGCGTCCTCCGACCGGTTCCTCGCCCATGCGGCGGGGTTAGTGGCGGCGAAGGGCGGACGCATCGTGCATGTCGATGTGACGCTGATCTGCGAGCGCCCCAAAATCGGCCCGCACCGGGAGGCGATGACCGCCCGCATTGCGCAGATCCTCGGCCTCAGCGCCGACCAGGTCAGCGTGAAGGCGACCACCACCGAGAAGTTGGGCTTCACCGGCCGGCGCGAGGGCATCGCCGCGCAGGCCATGGCGACCGTCGAGCTGCCGCGCACATGAGCCCGCTCCACCCGGCCTATATCCTGGCCACCTGGTTCTGGGTCGGGCGTATCCCGAAGGCGCCGGGCACCTGGGGCTCGCTGGCCGCCCTGCCCTTCGCCTGGGTAATTGCCGACGCGTTCGGGCCGCTGGCACTGCTAATCGCCGCCGCCCTGCTGTTCCCTGTCGGCTGCTGGGCCAGCGCCGCCTATGCCGAAGGTATCGGCCGCAAGGACCCCGGCTCCGCTGTCATCGACGAAGTTGTCGGGCAATGGATGGTGCTGGCCGTCATGCCGCACGACCCGCTGGCCTATGCCATCGGCTTCGCGCTGTTCCGGCTGTTCGACATCGCCAAGCCCTGGCCGGTGTCGCTGGCCGACCGGAAATTCACCGGCGGATTCGGCATCATGGCGGATGACGTGCTGGCCGCGCTTTATGGCATGATGGCTGCCGCCCTGATCGTCCATTTCTTCTGGTGAGCGCGATGATTCCCGTCGATCTACAGGCTCAGGCCGCCGCCCTGCTGGAGCACTGCAAACAGGCCGGCCTCATGCTCGCCACGGCGGAATCCTGCACCGGCGGGCTGATCGCTGGCACGCTGACCGAGATCGCCGGCTCATCCGCCGTGGTGGATCGCGGCTTCGTCACCTACTCCAACGAGGCGAAGGCGGAAATGCTGGGCGTCGATCCGGCGCTGATCGCTACTCATGGCGCGGTCAGCGAGGCGGTCGCCCGCGCCATGGCGGAAGGCGCGCTGGCCCGGTCCAGCGCCGATATCACGGTCGCCGTCACCGGCGTTGCCGGTCCCGGCGGCGGCACGGCCAGCAAGCCGGTCGGCCTCGTCCATCTTGCTGTCGCCCGCAAGGGGCGTGAGACGGTGGCGCATCATGAGGTATTTTCCGGCGACCGTTCAGCGGTGCGCCGCGCCACCGTGGAAAAGGCGCTGACGATGATCGACGCGGCGACTTAACCGCACTCTCCATCGTCATGGTCGGGCCATCCTTGGACTTGATCCGAAGGGCCGACCATCCAGCGAACGGCTCCGTTTCTATGGATCCTCGGGTCAAGCCCGAGGATGACGAGAGAAAAATCGACTGTCAGCCGGCTGAACGGTCTTCGGCGGGATTGCCCGCAGCCTCGCCATAGAGCGCGTGCGCCCGCGTCTCGAAGGCACCAACCATGCGGCGCACCGCCTCGTTGAACAGCACCGACATCATCTTCTGCAGCAGGACCGAGCGGAACTCGAAATCGACATAGAAGTCGATGAGGCAGGCCTCTGCCCCCTCGCCTTCGGCCGGCAGGAAAATCCAGTGATTGTTCAGGTACTTGAACGGGCCTTCCGTATAGGTCACGTCGATCCGCATGCCCGGCCGGTCGAGCGCCACGCGGGAGGTGAAGCGCTCCCGCACCATCTTGAACCCGATGATCAGGTCGGCGATCAGCAGCGCCGGCTCGCGCTTGCGGATGCGCGCGCCCAGGCACCAGGGCAGGAATTCCGGATAGCGCTCCACATCGGCGACCAGATCGAAAAGCTTCTGCGGCGCGTAGGGCAGGACGCGCTGTTCGGCGTGCGTCGGCATGAAGCGGCAGCTACTCGGCGGCGGGAACGGCCTGAGCCGTCAGCTTCGCCTCGCGGGCCGCGCGCAGGCGCTGGAAGTCGTCGCCGGCATGATGCGAGGAACGCGTCAGCGGCGAGGCCGAGACCATCAGGAAGCCCTTGGAGTAGGCCTTGCGCTCATAGGTCTTGAACTCGTCCGGCGTGACGAAACGGTCCACCGCCGCATGCTTCGGCGTCGGCTGCAGATACTGGCCGATGGTCATGAAATCCACATCGGCACTGCGCAGATCATCCATCACCTGCGCCACCTCCTCCGCCGTCTCGCCGAGGCCGACCATGATGCCGGACTTGGTGAAGATCGACGGGTCCAGCTCCTTCACCCGATCGAGCAGGCGCAACGAATGGAAATAGCGCGCACCGGGCCGGATCGACGGATAGAGCCGCGGCACGGTTTCCAGATTGTGGTTGAACACGTCTGGCTTGGCCGCGACCACCACTTCCAGCGCGCCCTCCTTGCGCAGGAAATCGGGCGTCAGGATCTCGATGGTGGTGCCCGGTGCCTCCTCGCGCAGCCGCTGGATAACGCGCGCGAAATGGGCGGCACCGCCATCCGGCAGATCGTCGCGATCCACCGAGGTGATGACCACATGCTCCAGCCCCAGCTTGCCGACCGCCACCGCGATATTGTCGGGCTCGTGCGGGTCCAGCTTGTCCGGCATGCCGGTGGCGACGTTGCAGAAGGCGCAGGCGCGCGTACACACGCTGCCCAGAATCATGAAGGTGGCGTGCTTCTTCTTCCAGCATTCGCCGATATTCGGGCAGGCCGCTTCCTCGCACACGGTGACGAGGTTGAGCGTGCGCATGAGCTGCCGCGTCTCGTTATATTCCTTCGAGACCGGCGCCTTCACGCGCAGCCATTCCGGCTTACGGCGCTGCACGGGATTGTCGGGCCGGTGCGCCTTTTCGGGGTGACGGACCGTCGGCTTCGCCTCAACGGTACTCATGGCTGGCCTATCCTTGCTACGGGCCTTGGCTTCGCGCCTTACGGCGGGAACATCCTAGAAGTGGATGGCCCGCCCGTAAGCGTCAAGCACGGATTCGTGCATCATCTCGGACAGCGTC
Source organism: Oceanibaculum indicum P24 (assembly GCF_000299935.1). Taxonomy (NCBI): domain Bacteria; kingdom Pseudomonadati; phylum Pseudomonadota; class Alphaproteobacteria; order Rhodospirillales; family Oceanibaculaceae; genus Oceanibaculum; species Oceanibaculum indicum. The sequence goes on from NZ_AMRL01000004.1 coordinate 67,984, forward strand.
GGATGCGGGAAGACGGTGTGCATCAGCTCCGCCTCCGTGCTCTCCAGCGTGCGGGCCACGGTATAGCCCTGGATCAGCTCGGTCACTTCCGCGCCGATCATGTGGGCGCCCAGCAGCTCGCCGGTCTTGGCGTCGAACACGGTTTTCACCATGCCTTCCGGCTCACCCAGCGCGATGGCCTTGCCATTGCCGATGAAGGGGAAGCGCCCGACCTTCACCTCATACCCCGCCGCCTTCGCCTTGGCCTCGGTCAGGCCGACACTGGCAACCTGCGGACGGCAATAAGTGCAGCCCGGAATGTTCGCGGTGTCCAGCGGATGGACGCCCTTCAGCCCGGCGATCTTCTCGACACAGACGACGCCCTCATGGCTGGCCTTGTGGGCAAGCCAGGGCGGGCCGGCCAGATCGCCGATGGCATAGACCCCCGGCTCCCCGGTGGCACCATAGGGATCGGTCACCACATGGGTCTTCTCGACCTTCACCTTGGTACCGTCGAGGCCCAGATTCTCCACATTGCCGACGATGCCGACCGCCAGGATGACGCGATCCACGGTGATATCGGTGGTCTTACCCCCGGCCTCGACCGTGACGGTTACGTTGTTCTGGCCCTTCTTCAGCCCCTTCACGCCGGCCGAGGTCATGATCTTCATGCCCTGCTTCTCGAAGGATTTCTTCGCGAAGGCGGAGATTTCCTCATCCTCCACCGGCAGGATGCGGTCCATTACCTCCACGACCGTGACGTCGGCGCCCATATCCTTGTAGAAGCTGGCGAATTCGATGCCGATGGCGCCCGAGCCGACAACCAGAAGCGATTTCGGCATGCTCTCCGGCACCATCGCTTCCTTGTAGGTCCAGACCAGCTTGCCGTCCGCCTCCAGCCCCGGCAGGGAGCGCGCCCGCGCGCCGGTCGCCAGGATCACATTCTTCGCGGTCAGGTCGGCGATCTTCTTGCCGTCCTTGTCGGTGACTGCCAGCTTGCGCTGCCCGCCGGCGGTGCCGTCCAGCTTGCCCATGCCGTCAAAGACGGTGACCTTGTTCTTCTTCAGCAGATGCTTCACGCCGCCGGAAAGCTGCGAGGCCACCTTGCGGGAGCGCTCCACAACCTTCTTCACGTCGAAGCTGATGTCCTTGGCGGAAAAGCCGTAATCGCCCAGATGGTCGAGCATGTGCTTGACCTCGGAGGAACGCAGCAGCGCCTTGGTGGGGATGCAACCCCAGTTCAGGCAGATGCCGCCCAGATGCTCGCGCTCCACCAGTGCGGTCTTCATGCCGAGCTGCGCCGCGCGGATGGCGGCGACATAGCCGCCCGGCCCGCCGCCGACGACGATGAGGTCGAATGAGGTATCGGCCATGTCGGTCTCCCTTCCTGCCGCCTTACAGCAGCATCGTCATCGGGTCTTCGATCAGCTTCTTGAAGACGGACAGGAACTCCGCCCCGATCGCGCCATCGACCACGCGGTGATCGACCGACAGGGTGCAGCTCATCACCGTGGCGATGGCCAGCGCGCCGTCCTTCACCACAGGCCGCTGTTCGCCAGCCCCAACCGCCAGGATGGCGCCCTGCGGCGGGTTGATGACAGCGGCGAAGTCCTTGATGCCGAACATGCCGAGGTTGGAGATCGAGAAGGTACCGCCCTGGAATTCCTCCGGCTTCAGCTTGCGCTCGCGCGCCCGCTTCGCCAGATCCTTCATCTCGGCGGAAATCTCGACCAGCCCCTTGGAGCCGGCATCGCGGATCACCGGGGTGATCAGCCCCTCGTCGATGGCAACCGCAACCGAGATATCGACCTGATCATAGATGCGGATGGCGCTCTCGGTCCAGGTGGCGTTGGCCGCCGGCACCTTCTTCAGCGCCAGCGCCGTCGCCCGGATGACGAGATCGTTCACCGACAGCTTGTAGCCGCTGTCGCCGACTTTCTCGTTCAGCTCCTTGCGCACGGCGAGCAGCTTGTCGATCTCGCAGTCGATGGTCAGGTAGAAATGCGGCGCGGTCAGCTTCGATTCGGTCAGGCGCTTGGCGATGACCTTGCGCATGGAGCTGTTCGGCACCTCGGTATAGGACGGCAGGCCCGGTACGTCCGGCTGGCTCTGCGGCAGCGAAACCGGTGCAGCCGCCTGCGGCGCAGCAGCGGCCTGCGGCGCAGAAGCTGGAGCCTTTGTCCCGCCCTTCGACAGCGCCGCCTCGATATCCGCCTTCACGATGCGGCCGTTCGGGCCGGACCCGCTGAGGCTGGCGAGGTCGAGGCCGGCCTGCTCCGCCATGCGGCGGGCCAGCGGGCTGGCAAAGATGCGGTCGCCCTTGTCGCCGCCGCCAGAGGCAGCCGGTGCCGGCGCGGCGGCGGGCTTGGGCTGTTCCTTCGGCGCCTCGGCCTTCGTTTCCTGCTTGGGGGCCTCCTGCTTCGGCGCCGGCCTGGCGTCACCGGCCCCCTCGATGGCGGAGGCGTCCTCGCCCTCCTCCAGCAGCCAGCCGATAAGCTCGTTCACCGGCACGCCCTCGGTGCCTTCCGGCACGACGATCTTGCCGAGCACGCCCTCATCGGCGGATTCGACCTCCATCGTGGCCTTGTCGGTCTCGATCTCCGCAATCACGTCGCCGGAAGCGACCGTGTCGCCTTCCTTCTTCAGCCACTTGGCGAGCGTTCCCTCGGTCATGGTCGGCGACAGGGCCGGCATCAGAACCTTGATCGGCATGGTGTTTCCCCCTCAGCGTCCGGCTTTTTGTCCAGGGTTGCTCAGCGATAACAGACGGCCTTGGCCGCCTCGGTGATATGGTCCGCCTGCGGCAGGGCCAGCTTTTCCAGATTGGCGGCATAGGGCAGCGGCACATCCACGCCGCAGACCCGCTTCACCGGCGCGTCCAGATGGTCGAAGCATTCCTCCATCATCAGCGCCGCCAGCTCGGAGCCGATGCCGGCATAGGGCCAGCCCTCCTCGCAGGTGACCAGACGGTTGGTCTTCTTCACCGAATTGATGATGGTTTCGGTATCCAGCGGCCGGATGGTACGCAGGTCGATGACTTCCGCCTCAATGCCCTGCTCCGCCAGTTTCTCGGCTGCCTCAAGTGCCCGGCCGACCATGATCGAGAAGGCCGTGATGGTCACGTCCGAGCCCGCGCGCACCACCTTGGCGCGGCCGATGGGCACGACGAACTCTTCCGATTCCGGCACCTCGAAGCTCTGGCCGTAGAGCAGTTCGTTCTCCAGGAAGATAACCGGGTTGTCGTCGCGGATCGCCGATTTCAGCAGCCCCTTGGCATCCGCCGCCGACCAGGGCGAGACCACCTTCAGGCCGGGGCAATGGGCGTACCAGGAGGCATAGCACTGGCTGTGCTGGGCGGCGACGCGTGAGGCAGCGCCGTTCGGCCCGCGGAACACGATGGGGCAGCCCATCTGGCCGCCCGACATGTACAGCGTCTTGGCCGCCGAATTGATGATCTGGTCAATCGCCTGCATGGCGAAGTTGAAGGTCATGAACTCGACGACGGGGCGCAGCTTCTTGAAGGCGGCACCGGTGGCAAGGCCGGCAAAGCCCTGCTCGGTGATCGGCGTATCGATCACGCGCTTGGCGCCGAACTCGTCCAGCAGCCCTTGGCTGACCTTGTAGGCGCCCTGATACTGGGCGACTTCCTCGCCCAGCAGGAACACCTTCTTGTCCAGCCGCATCTCCTCCGCCATCGCGTCGCGCAGTGCCTCGCGGACGGTCTGGGTCTTCGTATTGGCGAAATAGCGGTCCTCGTCACTGGCCGGCACGGCGGCCTTTGGCTGGGCCGGCGCGGCGGGGGCTTTGGCCTCGGCCTTCGGCTCCTCCTTGGGGGCTTCCTGCTTTGCCTCGGGCTTCGGCGCGGGAGCGGCCTTTGCATCCTCGGCGGATTCGCCTTCCTCCAGCAGCATGGCGATGGGGGTGTTCACCGCCACCCCATCGGTGCCCGCTTGGACCAGAATCTTCCCGAGCGTGCCTTCATCGACCGCCTCGACCTCCATGGTCGCCTTGTCGGTCTCGATCTCGGCCAGAACGTCGCCGGCCTTGACCTCATCGCCTTCCTTCTTCAGCCAGTTGGCCAGCTTGCCTTCCGTCATGGTCGGCGACAGCGCCGGCATCAGAACCTCGATGGGCATGGTACCCCCTCACCTGTTTCGCGGCAGCGCCTTGATCGCCGGCCGCTGAGTGTAGCTTCGGATTGCGTTCAGGCCTCGACCAGCACGTCGGTCCACAGTTCCGACGGATCGGGTTCCGGGCTGGTCTGCGCGAAATCGGTGGCGTCGGTGACGATGTCCTTCACCTCGCGGTCGATCACCTTCAGATCGTCCTCGGCCGCACCGGCGTCGAGCAGCATCTTGCGCACATTGTCGATGGGATCGCGTTCCTGCCGCATCTTGTTGACCTCCTCCTTGCTCCGGTACTTGGCCGGATCGGACATGGAGTGGCCGCGATAGCGGTAGGTCTTCATCTCCAGGATATAGGGGCCCTTGCCGGCGCGGGCGTGCGCCACGGCGCGTTCGCCGGCTTCCTTCACGGTCAGCACATTCATGCCGTCCACGACCTCGCCGGGAATGCCATAGGCATGGCCACGATGAGCGAGGTCCGGCCCGGCGGCGGCGCGCTGCACCGAAGTGCCCATGCCGTACTGGTTGTTCTCGATGATGTAGATGACCGGCAGCTTCCACAGGGCGGCCATGTTGAAGCTCTCATAGACCTGGCCCTGGTTCACCGCGCCATCGCCCATATAGGTGAGGCAGACCCGGTCGTTCTCCTCATACTGGTTGGCGAAGGCGATGCCGGTACCGATCGGCACCTGCGCTCCGACGATGCCGTGGCCGCCGTAGAAGTTCTTCTCGCGGCTGAACATGTGCATGGAGCCGCCCTTGCCTTTGGAATAGCCGCCGATGCGGCCGGTCAGTTCCGCCATCACGCCGCGCGATTCCATGCCGGTGGCCAGCATATGGCCATGGTCGCGGTAGGAGGTGACGACCGAGTCGCCATCCTCGATGGCCGCCTGCATGCCCACCACCACGGCTTCCTGGCCGATATAGAGGTGGCAGAAGCCGCCAATCAGACCCATGCCGTAAAGCTGGCCCGCCTTCTCCTCGAAACGGCGGATCAGCAGCATCTCACGGTAATAATGCTTCAGATCGTCGAGGGAGGCCGCCGGCGCGCTCTTCGCCTTAGACGACTGGGCCTTCGACGACTGGCGGCTGGATGTGCTGCGGCTGGCAGCACTCTTTGTCCGGGTCTTGCTGCTGGTACTGGCCATAACGCCTCCCCTCGGTCGCGTTCATGCGTTGGATGGCGACCGGCCACAGCGCGGCCATTAACCATCACCAACCACTATATAGGAGAAAGTGCCGACAAGGCTAATCGCTTGATCGACGCCCCTAGTGTCAGGGCAACAGATAATGCAAAGCCAGCATGCGATCAAGGGCACGCTAAAATACTGAAAATATTGGAAGAAACTGTAATTAACTGAATTTCAGTTAATCGTCTTTGGCGGCCACCGGCAACTGTGCGACCATCGATTTCGCACTGCGAAGAACTGGAGCCGGCGGCAAGTCTGGCGTAGTGGAAAATCCATTCGCAGGCGCAGCAATAATCACGACCTCGTCAGGGTGCGCGAGATTCAGCATGATCCTGGCCCGCTCTTCCAGCATATCAGGGTCGATACTGGCCGGCTCCAGCAGCGAAACGCGGCGCTCCAGCCGGTCATGGACGGCCCGCACCTCGTCCAGCGTCGCCTCGGCACTGGCAATCTGCTGGTCGACCAGACGCCAGGCCAGCAGCCCGCGCTCGCCCTGCACCGCGTGATAGACGAAATAGCCCAGCAGCAGCGCCCCGCAGACCGGGCCTACAGCATGTCGCGCGCGACGGCGTATTTCACGAATGGCGTCCATGGAGGGATGGAATCACACGCGATTCCATGCCGTCAAGCGATACCGGCTGGATTCGCCAAGAAGAATCAACCTGTTGCGGAAATGACTCATGGAAAAGGGCGGCCCGAAGACCGCCCTTTCCCAATCCGTCGAATTGCTTAGCGCAGGATCGCGGTGCCTGCGTAGCGCGCGGCCCCGCCCAGCTGATCCTCAATGCGCAGCAGCTGATTGTACTTCGCCAGCCGGTCGGAGCGGCTGAGCGAGCCGGTCTTGATCTGCCCGCAATTGGTGGCGACCGCCAGGTCGGCGATGGTCGAATCCTCGGTCTCGCCGGAGCGGTGGGACATAACGGCGGTGTAGCCGGCGCGATGCGCGCGCTCGACCGCTTCCAATGTCTCCGACAGGGTACCGATCTGGTTCACCTTGATGAGGATGGAGTTGGCGACGCCGCGCGCGATGCCGTCCGACAGCCGGTCCGGGTTGGTGACGAACAGATCGTCGCCGACCAGCTGGACCTTGCCGCCCAGCGCATCGGTCAGCGCCTTCCAGCCGTCCCAGTCATCCTCGCCCATGCCATCCTCAATGGAGATGATGGGGTAGCGTCCGCACAGCTCCTCATACAGCTTCACCATGCCGGCGGCGTCCAGGCTCTTGCCCTCACCGTCCAGCGCGTACTTGCCGCCCTTGTGGAACTCGCTGGCGGCCGAATCCAGACCGAGCGCGATATCCTCGCCCGGCTTGTAGCCCGCCGCCTCGATAGCCTTCATGATGAAGGCCAGCGCCTCGTCGGCGCTCTTCAGGTTCGGCGCGAAGCCGCCCTCGTCGCCGACATTGGTGTTGTGGCCGGCATCCTTCAGCTGCTTCTTCAGATTATGGAACACCTCGGCGCCCATGCGCAGCGACTCGGCGAAGCTGTCCGCGCCGACCGGCAGGATCATGAACTCCTGGAAGTCGATGGGATTATCGGCATGCGCACCGCCATTGATGATGTTCATCAGCGGCACCGGCAGGGTGCGGGCATAGACGCCGCCGACATGGCGGTAGAGCGGCAGGCCGAGATCGGCCGCGGCCGCCTTGGCAACCGCCAGGCTGACGCCGAGAATGGCGTTGGCACCGAGACGCGCCTTGTTCGGCGTGCCATCCAGATCGATCATCAGCTGGTCGATATGCACCTGCTCGGTGGCGTCCAGACCCGACAGCGTATCGAAAATCTCGCCATTCACCGCATCGATGGCCTTCTGCACGCCCTTGCCGAGATAGCGGCTCTTGTCGCCATCGCGCAGCTCCAGCGCCTCATGCGTGCCGGTGGAAGCGCCCGACGGCACGCCGGCGCGCCCGGTGGCGCCGCTTTCCAGCGTCACATCGACCTCGACGGTCGGGTTGCCGCGGCTGTCGAGAATCTCGCGGGCGACGATATCGATGATGGCGCTCATGGCGTGATGGCCTCCGGATGGCAGAACGAGACGAGGAATGTACGGGCTGGCGACTCATAGCCGCCTGCCCGGAAGATGACAAGCCGGCTGACAGGTTCGGTCAGCCGATCGACACCGGATTGGCCTTGGCCAGCCGGTCAAAGGCCAGCAGCGTTTCCAGCAGTGCCGGCATCGCCTTCAACGGCACCATGTTCGGCCCGTCGGATGGCGCGTTGTCCGGGTCCTGATGGGTTTCCATGAAGACTGCGGCCACGCCTATGGACAGGGCGGCGCGGGCCAGGATCGGCACGAATTCACGCTGGCCTCCGCTGCTGGTCCCCTGCCCGCCCGGCTGCTGCACCGAATGGGTGGCGTCGAACACCACCGGGCAGCCGGTCTGCGCCGCCATGATCGGCAGGGAGCGCATGTCGCTGACCAGCGTGTTGTAGCCGAAGCTGGCGCCACGCTCGGTCACCAGCACATTCTCGTTGCCGCTCTCGACCAGCTTGGCGACCACATTCTTCATGTCCCACGGGGCGAGGAACTGGCCCTTCTTCACATTCACCGTGCGGCCGGTCTTCGCCGCCGCGACCAGCAGGTCGGTCTGGCGGCACAGGAAGGCCGGAATCTGCAGCACGTCCACCGCCTCGGCGACGATGGCGCAATGAGCCGGCTCATGCACGTCGGTCAGCACCGGGCAGCCATAGGTCTCGCGCACCTCGGCCATGATCGGCAGGCTCTTTTCCATGCCGAGGCCGCGTTCGCCCTTGATGCTGGTGCGATTCGCCTTGTCATAGGAGGTCTTGTAGATCAGCCCGATGCCCAGCTTTGCCGTCAGCTCGGCCAGCGCATGGCTCATCTCCAGCGCGTGCTGCCGGCTTTCCAGCTGGCACGGGCCGGCGATCAGGGTGAAGGGCCGGTCGTTGCCGATCTCCAGCTTGCCGACGCGGACGAGACGCTGTGCGACGCTCATGGCTTTCCCTTTGAACTCAGACCAGCCGCGACTGTTCGAGCGCGGCCTTCACGAAAGAGGTGAACAGCGGGTGCGGCTCGAACGGCTTCGACTTCAGCTCCGGATGGAACTGTACGCCGACAAACCAGGGGTGGCTCGGAATCTCCACCACTTCCGGCAGCTCGCCGTCCGGCGACATGCCGGAAAAGCGCAGGCCGACCTGCTCCAGCCGCTGCTTGTAGTTGATGTTCACCTCATAACGGTGACGATGCCGCTCGCTGATCATGCGCTGGCCGTAAATCTCCTCCAGCTTGCTATCGGCGGCGACGGCGCAGTCATAGGCGCCCAGCCGCATGGTACCGCCCAGATTGCCCTCGGCGCTGCGGCGCTCAACCTCATTGCCGCGCATCCATTCGGTCAGCAATCCGACAACCGGCTCGTCCGACGGGCCGAATTCGGTGCTGCTGGCCTTCGGCAGATGCGCCAGTGAGCGCGCCGCCTCGATCACCGCCATCTGCATGCCGAAGCAAATACCGAAATAGGGCACGTTGCGCTCGCGCGCGAAGCGCACCGCCGCGATCTTGCCTTCGCTGCCGCGCTCGCCGAAGCCGCCCGGCACCAGGATGCCGTGAATGCCCTCCAGGAAATGGACGGCATCCTCGCGCTCGAAGATCTCGGCATCCATCCAGTGCAGGTTGACCTTCACATTGTTGGCGATGCCGCCATGCGCAAGGGCCTCGGCCAGCGACTTGTAGGCATCGAACACGGAGGTGTACTTGCCGACCACCGCAATCTTCACCTCGCCTTCCGGCTGGCGGATATGGTTGGCGATGGTCTCCCAGCGCGTCAGATCCGGCTCGACGTCCGAGGTCAGGCCGAAATGGCGCAGAACCTGGGTATCCAGGCCCTGGCGGTGATATTCGATGGGCACCGCATAGATGGTATCGACGTTCAGGGCCGGGATGACCGCTTCCTGACGGACATTGCAGAACAGCGCGATCTTGCGGCGCTCATCCTCGCTGATGGTCATTTCCGAGCGGCACAGCAGCATGTCGGGCTGGATACCGACCGACAGCAGCTCCTTCACCGAATGCTGGGTCGGCTTGGTCTTCAGCTCGCCCGCCGCGCTGACATAGGGCAGCAGGGTGACATGCACGAACATCACGCGCTCGCGCCCCATCTCATTGCCGAGCTGACGGATCGCCTCCAGGAACGGCAGGCTCTCAATGTCGCCGACCGTGCCGCCGATCTCGCAGATGATGAAATCCTCGCCATTCACATCGGCGCGGACGAATTCCTTGATCGCGTCAGTAACATGCGGAATGACCTGTACGGTGGCGCCCAGATAGTCGCCGCGCCGCTCCCGCTCGATCACCGTCGAATAGATGCGCCCCGTCGTCACATTGTCGCTGCGGCGCGCGGGAATACCGGTGAAGCGCTCGTAATGGCCGAGGTCAAGGTCGGTTTCCGCGCCATCATCGGTCACGAACACCTCGCCATGCTGCAGCGGGCTCATCGTGCCGGGATCGACGTTCAGGTAAGGGTCAAGCTTGCGCAGCCGGATGGCATAGCCGCGCGATTGCAGCAGCGCCCCAAGCGCTGCCGACGCCAGCCCCTTGCCGAGAGAAGAAACCACGCCGCCGGTAACGAAAATAAAACGCGTCATGGACCTGCAAACTACATCAGAAAAGCCCAACCGTCATGCGACAAGTTGGGCTTGTAGGAAAGGACGGGCGCGGCAGGAAACCGTGCCCGGCGAGAAAGCAATGAACCGGCAAGCCAGCTTACTGGCTGACCGGAGCGCGCGGCGTGGCCGGCGCTGTATTCCCCTGCGGCGCGGCAGGCGACTGGGTGCCAGCCGGCTGCGTCGAGATATCGTCCACGATGGAGCGCGGCTGGCTGTGCCCGCCCGCCAGGATCGCCAGAACCAGGCTGGTCCCCATGAAGCAGGCGGCCAGGATCGCCGTCGTGCGGGTCAGGAAATTGGCGCTGCCGCGTGCGGTCATGAAGCCGCCGCCACCGCCGCCACCACCGCCGATGCCAAGTCCGCCACCTTCGCTGCGCTGGATCAGAACGATGCCGATCAGCACCAGAGCCAAAAGGCTATGGATGACCAGGATGATCGTGGTCATGAAAAACCTGCGGGTTGCCTAAAGGATAAATATTGCCGGTGTTGTACCGTCTCGGACGGCAATTTGCTAGCCGCAACTTTGGCAGATCGCCCAAAAATCCCCGTGGGATAGGCTGGCACCGCCAACCAGTGCGCCATCGACATTGGCGACCGCCAGCAGCTCCGCCGCATTGCCCGGCTTCACCGACCCGCCATACAGCAGGCGCAGGCCGGCCGCATCGCTCAGGACACCGCCCAGCGCCTTGCGGAGTGCGGCATGCATGTCGGCCACCTGCTCCACCGTCGGCGTGCGGCCGGTGCCGATGGCCCAGACCGGTTCATAGGCAACGACGAGCGTCTTCGCCGATGCCCCCTGCGGCAGCGAGGCCAGCAGCTGCGCGACCACGATCTCCTCCGCCTTGCCGGAATCGCGCTCCGCCTCGGTCTCGCCGACGCAGACGATGGCGACAAGGCCGGCGGCCAGTGCCGCCTCCGCCTTCGCCTTCACGGTGGCATTGTCCTCACCATGCAGGCTGCGCCGTTCGGAGTGACCGACGATGACATGGCTACAGCCGGCATCCGCCAGCATCGGCGCCGCCACATCGCCGGTAAAAGCGCCCGACGACTTGGCGTGGCAATCCTGCGCGCCCAGCGCCAGGCCGGTCTCCCGGCACAGCGGCGCCAATGCGCCCAGCAGCGTGAAAGGCGGGCAGACCAGCACATCGCAGGCCGGCTTCGGCGTGCCGGAGAGGCTGCCGCCCAGCGCGCGCACCAGCGCCTCCCCTTCTGCCTTCAGCAGGTTCATCTTCCAGTTGCCGGCGATCAGCTTGCGTGGCGCCATTTGCTGCCCTCCCGTCAGGTTCGTCGGTTATGTCCATCACATTCGCGGGCGGTTACTAACATGCCTGTCGGGGATTCTGCCAGTCCGCGCGCAACTCCCCACGGAAACCGGCCCATTTCAGGTTGCGGCGGAAAGGGCGCCCCCTCTATGATGCCCGGCCTCTCCGGCCCGATTGGCTGTGAGGTCCGTCCGGGCGGTTTCCGGGCGGTTTTTTGCTTAACCGAAAGCCTAGAACGACCATGCTGCAGTCGATCCGAACCAAGACCGCGTCCTGGCTTGTGAAGCTCCTGTTCGCCCTTCTGGTCCTCAGCTTCGCTGTCTGGGGCATCGAGGACATGTTCCGGGGCGGCAACACCAGCGACATCGTCATCAAGGTCGAGGATATCGAAATCCCGGCGAGGCAGGTGAATGAGCGGCTGCAGTCCGAGATCGCCACGCTGCGCCAGCGCTTCGGCCAGACCATCACCACCGAACAGGCGCGCCAGCTGGGCCTGCTCGACACGGTGATCGACAGCATGGCGACCGACGCCGTCTTCCTGGCCTTCGCCCGCGACCGCGGCATCGTGGTGACCGATACAATGGTGCGCGAAGCCATCGCCGCGGAGCCTGCCTTCCGGGGGCCGGACGGCAGCTTCAGCCGCGACCAGTTCGTCGCCGCCCTGCGCTCCGTCGGCATGACGGAGGATGGCTATGTGCAGACGATGCGCCGCGAGCTGATGCGCCAGAACGTCATCAACGCCACGCTGGCCAGCGCCTCGGCACCCGACATCCTGGTGGACCGGCTGTACCGCCACCGCGCCGAGAAGCGCGTTGCCGACCTGATTTTCGTCGCCAACAGCAGCATGCAGGATGTGGCGGCGCCAACCGAGGCGGAGCTGGTGGAGTTCCACAAGAACAACGAACGCCGCTATCTGGCGCCGGAATACCGTTCCGTCAGCTATGTGACGCTGACGGCGGCAGCGCTGGCCGCCGAAACGCTGATTCCCGACGAAGAGCTGCACCGCGAATACGAGGCGCGGGCCGCCAGCTACGCAACGCCGGAAACGCGCGACCTGTCGCAGATGCTGTTCACCGAGGAGGAAAAGGCGAAGCAGGCCGCAACCGCCCTCGCCGGCGGGCAGGACTTCGTCGCCGTGGCACAGGAACTGGCCGGCATGGGTCCGGGCGACCTGACCCTTGCCGGGGTTTCCCAGGGCGACCTGGTCGGCGGTCTGGGCGATGCCGTGTTCGCCCTGCCGGAGGGCGGCGTGACCGAGCCGCTGAACAGCCCGTTCGGCTGGCACATCTTCCGCGTCGATGCCATCAAGCCGGCCGCGACCCGCAGCTTCGACGATGTCCGTGAGGAACTGCGCGCCGAGATGGCGCGGGAGCGCTCGCTCGACCAGCTCTTCGAGATGGCGAACCGTCTGGAAGACGGGTTGGCCAGCGGCGCCACGCTGGAAGAGACCGCGCAGACCCTGAATGCCCCGGTCCGCAAGCTGGAAAACATCACCCGCGCCGGCAAGACCGCCGAAGGTACGGACGTGACCGACCTCCCTGCCCCGCAGCGCTTCCTGGAGGCTGCCTTCCAGACCGCCGAGGGCCAGCAGAGCAATACGATCGAAGGCCAGGATGGCAGCTTCACCGTGCTGCGTGTCGATAGCGTCACCGAGCCGGCCGTGAAGCCGTTCGAGAGCGTGCGCGAGCAGGTCCGGGAGGATGTGCTGGCGGAACGCCGTGCCGAAGCGGCAAAGCAGAAGGCAGAGGCACTCGCCGAGCAGCTGAAGGGCGACACCGCCATCACCGAGGTGGCCAGCACCGCCGGTATCTCCAGCGCCACCACCGCCCCCTTCACGCGCGACGGCCAAGGGCTGGAAAACCTGCCCCGCAGCCTGGCTTCCGCCGCCTTCCGCCTCGCCACCGGCGCAGTGCAGGTGGTCGGTGCGCAGGACGGCCAGTATGTGACGGTGCTGAAGGAAATCCGCCCGGCCGATCCGGCCCAGGCGGAGGAAGGCGCCCTCGACCAGCTGCGCCAGTCGCTGAACCAGGGCATGGGCAACGACCTCTATGCCAGCCTCACCGCTGGCCTGCGCCAGACCTACCCGGTCGAGATTGACCGGGCCGTCATCGACCGTTTCTTCTGATCCCCACACCCCAGATTGAGCCACAGACCGAGCCATGACCACCTTTCCCGATCGCGACGCCTTCATCCGGACCTACGAAGCGGGAAAGCATCAGCTGGTCTGGACCACCCTGGTCGCCGACCTGGAAACGCCGGTTTCCGCCATGCTGAAGCTGGCCGATGGAAGCCCGAACTCCTTCCTGTTCGAATCGGTGGAAGGCGGCGCCATCCGGGGCCGCTATTCCATCATCGGGCTGAAGCCGGACCTGATCTGGCGCTGCGAGGGCGAGGCGGCGGAGATCAACCGCCAGGCCCGTTTCGACGAGACCGCCTTTGTTAAGGAAGACAAGCCGACGCTGGAGAGCCTGCGCGCGCTGATCGAGGAATGCCGGATCGAGGTTCCCGCCAGCCTGCCGCCGATGGCCAGCGGCCTGTTCGGCTATATGGGCTATGACATGGTGCGGCTGATGGAGCATCTGCCGAACCCGAAGCCGAAGCCCTATGAGGTGCCGGACGGCATGTTCGTGCGCCCGACCATCATCGCCGTGTTCGACAATATCGAGGACAGCGTGACGCTGATCACCTCGGCCCGCGTGGAGCCCGGCCTCGATGCGGAGGCAGCCTATCGCCAGGCACGCGAACGGCTGTCGGACGTGATCGAGGATTTCGGCCGCTCCCTGCCCTTCCGGCGGGAGGCGAGCGGCGCCACGGCAACCCCGCCGGAGCCCACCTCCAACACCACGCGGGAGGAATTCCACGCGATGGTGACCAAGGCGCGGGAATATATCCTGGCCGGCGATGCCTTCCAGGTGGTGCCCTCGCAGCGCTTCGAGGTGCCCTTCAAGCTGCCGCCAATTGCGCTCTACCGGTCGCTGCGGCGGCTGAACCCCTCGCCCTTCCTGTTCCTGCTGGATTTCGGCAAATTCTCCATCGTCGGCTCCAGCCCGGAAATCCTGGTGCGGCTGCGCGACGAGACGGTGACGATCCGCCCGCTGGCCGGCACCCGCAAGCGCGGCGCCACGCCGGAGGAAGACAAGGCGCTGGAGCAGGAGCTGCTGGCCGACCCGAAGGAGCGCGCTGAGCATCTGATGTTGCTCGACCTTGGCCGCAACGATGTCGGCCGCGTGTCGCAGATCGGCACGGTGCAGGTGAAGGGCAGCTTCATGGTGGAGCGCTATTCGCACGTCATGCACATTGCCAGCCATGTCGAGGGCAAGATCCGGCCGGAGCTGGATGCGGTGGACGCGCTGTGCGCCGGCTTCCCGGCCGGCACCGTCTCCGGCGCACCGAAGGTGCGGGCCATGGAGATCATCGACGAGCTGGAAAAGTCGCGGCGGGGCATCTATGCCGGCGCGGTCGGCTATTTCTCGGCGAACGGGGCGATGGATACCTGTATCGCGCTGCGCACCGCCCTGGTGAAGGATGGCGTCATGTACGTCCAGGCCGGCGGCGGAGTGGTGGCCGACAGCGATCCCGAATCGGAATATCAGGAGAGCATCAACAAGGCGCGCGCCCTGGTTCGTGCCGCGCAGGAAGCCGTGCGCTTCGCCGCCTCGCGCTGAACGCGCCCTTCCCCGTCTTCCGCTGGCCCTGCCTCCGGCTGGCCCTGCCTCCTGCTGGCAAGGTTCGTCATGCCCGGCTACCATGTGATCCGCCTCGGATCAGCGGACAGGGAGGGCAGCCCATGCCTGCCAGGGCAGGCCGAAAGACACCGACCCCGGCGCAGCGCGCCTGGCTCGCCCGTGGCATCGACCAGCCGGGCGGCAAGCTGCCGCTGTTCGACGAAGACGGCCAGCGCGTGAACGCACAGACGATCCGTTCCTGTATCGATCAGGGCTGGGCGGAACCCTGGTTCGCCAATCCGCTGAAACCGGACTGGCTGGTCTGCAAACTGACCGATGCCGGTCGCATGGCACTTGCCAGCAACCCCTGACAGCGTATCGTACCGAAAACGAAAACGGCTGCCGGAACAGGACACCATCAATGAAGCTCAACGATTACCTGACAGTTGTCGCGCAAAGCGCGCCCAACGACTGGACAGTCAGCAAGGTGCCGACCTTCATGTACCGGCTCGTGCCGACCAGGGGTGCGGACAACCGCACGCTCGACTTCGAGCTGCAGGAACACACCGCGCTCATCATCTTCCGCCGCGACATCCGCTTCTCGATGGCGTTCGGCCTGGTACAGAACGCCAACTTCAACGATGACTGGGCGACCAACTTCCCGAACAAGCGGGCGCAGAGCGTGCTGCTGGACTTCCTGTTCGGCGGCGCCATGGTGTTCCGCGACACGCTGATCGCCGTGGATGGGTGGAAGTGCCTGCTGCCGCAGCCCTCAGCCGAGCAGATCGAATCGCCGTTCCAGATACCCGAGAAGCAGCACGCCATCGCCAAGCTGGTGCACGGGCTGGTCGGACCGAACACCAATTTCGAGACCTATTTCCAGCGCTGCGGCATGCGTGTCGCGAAAACGGACTGGCCGGCCTGATCACCGCGCCAGCCCTCCCGCAACACGGAGCCCCCTCCCCGCGATGAGCTATCGTCTCGACCGCCTGTCGATCCTGCTGGTGGAAGACAGCGACATCATCCGGAAGCTGCTGTTCAGCATCCTGCGCTCCCTGGATGTCGGCCAGATCCACACCGCCCGGAACGGCCAGGAGGCCATCGATTTCCTGGTGTCGCGGTCGCGCAGCGGGTTGCCGGGACAGGCACCGGTCGATCTCATCCTCAGCGATCTAGTCATGTCCCCGACCGACGGTGCCATGCTGCTGCGCTGGGTGCGACGCTCCGACGATTCGCCGGACCGGTTCATGCCCTTCGTGATGATCAGTGGCGCAGTGGACCGCAAGCGCGTGCAGGAAGTGCGCGACCTCGGCGTCAGCGAGTTCCTGGCCAAGCCCTTCTCCATCGCCGCCGTCGCCGCGCATCTGCAGGCCGCCATCGAAAATCCCCGCCAGTTTGTCCTGACACAGGATTATTTCGGGCCAGACCGGCGGCGGACCAGCCAGGAATATGAGGGGCCGGACAAGCGCATCGCCAAGAAGAACGAGGTTGCCGTGCTGTATTCCGCGCGGTCTCTGCGTTCCGTGCCTGGCAATACGAAATGCTGGATCTTCCGGCTGCCCAACCGGGTGAAGGACAAGGTGCTGGCGCTGGGCGGCTCGCTGGAAGGCGGCATTGATCCATCGCTGCTGCGCGCCGCGGAACAGCAGATCCAGAAGATGGAAAGTGATTATGCCGACTGGGTGCGCGACTACGCCAGGCAGCTTCAGGCGCAACACGAAATCGCCCTGAAGGACCCGGGCATGGCCTGGAAGCCGCTGCGGGAGATGAACCTGATCGCACACGAGTTGCGTGGCCAGGGATCGACCTTCGGCTATCCGCTGATCACCACCTTCGGGCGCTCGCTTTATGAGTACACGGCGCTCGACAAGGACACCACGGGCGTCAGCCCGGAACTGCTGGAGCTGATCAAGGCGCATATCGACGGGTTGCGCGCGGTAATCGGCGACAAGGTGAAGGGCGATGGCGGCGCCATCGGCAAGGAACTGGTCAGGATGCTGCAGATCGCGGTGAAGAAGTACAAGGGCGGGTAAGCCCCCTCAATCCGCGTAGTCAGGCGCTTCCCGTTCCAGAATCCGCTTCAGTGCCTGGAAATGCAGCTGGGCATTAAGCCGTTCGCCCTCGATCTGCTCGCAGGTCATGGCGGCAACCTGCGGATCGATCGGCTTCAGCGGCCGCCCGGTGGACATCGCCAGTACCTGATGCTGGCAGGCTCGCTCCAGGTAATAGAGATCATCGAAGGCATCTGCCACGGTGGGACCGACCACGATCACGCCGTGATTGGCCAGGAACAGCACGCGCTTGTCGCCCAGCACCTCGGCGATGCGGAAGCCTTCATCGAAATCCAGCACCAGCCCGTTATACTTGTCGTCATAGGCGATCTGGTCGAGATAGCGCAGCGCATTCTGGCTGACCATCTCCAGCCGACCTTCCTGAACCAGGCACAGCGCCGTGGCATAGGGCATGTGGGTGTGCAGCACGCAGGTCGCCTGCGGATTGGTGCGGTGGATCGCCGAATGGATGTAGAAGGCGGTCGGCTCCGGCGGGTGGTAGCCGCCATGCGCCTTCCCCTCCGCATCCAGGGTGCACAGGTCGCTGGCCCGGATCTCGGAGAAATGCAGGCCATGCGGGTTGATCAGGAACCGGTCCGTCTCGCCGGGAATCGCCAGGCTGAAATGATTGCACACGCCTTCGTGGAAATTCATCCGCGCGGCCCAGCGGAAAGCGGCGGCGAGGTCGATCCTGGCCTGTTCTTTCTGGTCGATGATCGGCATGGAGGCCTTCCGGAATGTATGGCGGGCGGGAGCGTCTGTCCCGACAGGGGCAGTCTAGCGTTGCGCAGTGGGGGCAGGCAACGCTACGTCTTGGGCACGATACACGGATGACGGCATTCATGACACACAGCAGCACCATCGCCTGGCGCCTGACGGCAAGCTACCGCAACCTGCGGCAGGCAGCAGCGCTGGTCAATCTCGACCCGAATGCGCTGGTGGTAGCCGATTCCGCCGGCCTGGCCGCGAATGACGCGCTGCCGGCCAGCCTCGATTGCCCCAGCTATTTCTGCGACAAGACGCAGTTCATCCTGATCCTGGCGGAGCTGGTGCGCGACGGCGTGAAATTCGATATCGCGCTGCATGAGATCGAGGCCGGCAGCGGCACCTCCCTCGCCTACGCCACGCTGCACCCAAGGCTGGACGAGCGCACGCTGGCCATGCTGCGCGATCTGGACCCGGCGACAGCCGCGCACATGGCCGCAATGAACGACAGCATCGAGGCTGTGTTCGAACGGTTGCGCCAGCAGATTTCGGGATAATTGGGGGAAGACTGGTCGGAGCGGCCGGATTTGAACCGACGACCCCTTGTCCCCCAGACAAGTGCGCTACCAGGCTGCGCTACGCTCCGACCGAGGACGCGGACCATAGCCGCCATCGTCCTGCCGCGCAACGGTTTCAACGGGCAAGAAGCGCGATTTTCGCCGCTATTTCCGGGCCGCCTGCCGCAGCAGGCCGGACAGCTCCGTCAATTCCCGCATGGCGGCCTCAAGCTCCGCCCGGGCCGCTGGCGCAAGGACCGTCTTCTTCGTACCGGAGTCGGAGAAAAGATCGGCTTCTTCCGCCTCATCCTCGTCGCCAGACTCTTCAGAGTCCGCGGAAAAACCATCGGCTTCCAGCGACTCATCCTCATCCTCGCCGGACTCGTCGTCACCATCCTCACGGTGAATGCCGTCGCGCAACAGCCGCTGCACGCCCTTGATCGTATAGCCGTCCTTGTAGAGAAGCTCGCGGATGCGGCGCAGAAGATCGACATCCTCGGGGCGGTAATAGCGGCGCCCGCCGCCCCGCTTCATGGGCCTGATCTGCGAGAATTTGGTTTCCCAGAACCGCAGGACATGCGGCGGAACGTCAAGCTCCGAGGCGACCTCACTGATCGTCCTGAAAGCCGCGGCCGACTTGCCGCTGCCGCGTCGCCGCGCGGAGGACGGGCTGCTCACGGTTTCCACACTCATTTCCCCCGGTCCGACACTCTGTCAGCCAAGAAGCCCCTCAGCCCCGTTTGCCGGTAAGCTGGGCGTTGATCCGGTTCTTCAGCACATGCGACGGGCGGAAGACCAGGACACGGCGCGGCAGGATCGGCACTTCCTCCCCTGTCTTCGGATTCCGCCCGATCCGGCGTCCCTTCTGCCGGACAGAGAAGCTGCCGAAGGAGGAAATCTTCACCATCTCACCGCGTTCGAGGGCATCCGCCACCTCGTTCAGAACGGTCTCCACCAGATCGGCGGACTCGTTCCGCGACAGGCCAACTTCCTGATATACCGCTTCGCTCAATTGCGCACGGGTAACGGTCTTTTCGGTCATGCCATGCCTCCCCCAAGAAAGGACACGGTACCCTGACCGGATAAACCCGTCAATTACAAAGGGATGAGCCGGGTTTTTTAAGTGAGATTTAACATGAGCGGCGGCGGAGAACTCAAACCCGCAGGAGGCCGGCTCCCCAGGCGAGGCCACCGCCAATCGCCTCCAGCACGACGAGATCGCCTTGCTTGATCCGGCCATCCTCCATCGCCTCGGCCAGCGCCAGAGGCACGGAGGCCGCCGATGTGTTGGCGTGGCGGTCGATGCACAGCACCACTTTGTCCTCGTCCAGGCCAAAGCGCTGGCGCATACTGTCGATAATCCGCTTGTTGGCCTGGTGCGGCACCAGCCAGTCAATATCGGACGCGTTCAGCCCGTTGGCTTCCAGCGCTTCCTCGATGACCGCGCCCAGCTTGGTCACCGCATGCTTGTAGACATGCTGGCCGACCATGCGCACATGCCCGACCGTGCGGGTCGAGGACGGACCGCCATCGACATAGAGGGCGTCATGCTCGCGCCCGTCGGAATGCAGGTGGGTGGATAGCAGCCCCCGGTCGCCGGACTTGCCTTCCGTCTGCTCCGCGGTCAGCAGCACAGCACCGGCGCCATCGCCGAACAGCACGCAGGTCGAGCGGTCTTCCCAGTCGAGAATGCGGGAAAAGGTCTCCGCCCCGATGACCAGCACGTTGCGCGCCTGCCCGGCCTTGATGAAATTGTCGGCAACCGCCAGCGCATAGATGAAACCGGCGCAGACCGCCTGCACGTCGAAGGCGGCACCGCGCGTCATACCGAGCGCTGCCTGCACCTTGGTCGCCGTGGCCGGAAAGGTTTCGTCCGGGGTCGTCGTCGCGACGATGACAAGGTCGATTTCGTCCGCCGTCTTGCCGGCCACCGCCATCGCCTTGCGGGCGGCGCCAAGCGCCAGGTCCGAGGTCAGCTGGCCTTCTTCCGCAATATGGCGCTGGCGGATGCCGGTGCGCTGCACGATCCACTCGTCGGTGGTATCCACGCGCTGGGCCAGTTCGGCATTGGTAACGACGCGCGCGGGCAGGAAGCCGCCCCAGCCGACCAGACGAGACCGGTAGATCATTATATCGCTGCCGCCTTTTTCTCGTTCAGTTCCCGGGTCAGATTACCGATCTCGTCCCGGATGCGATCGATGAACCCCTGGCGACACAGATCGGCGGCCACGCCGATGGCGTTGGCGAAGCCGAATTCGTCCGTGCCGCCATGGCTCTTCACGACGATCCCGTTCAGCCCAAGGAACATCGCGCCGTTATAGCGCCGTGGATCGACGCGTTGCGACAGCCGCTTCAGGGCCGTCCGGCTCATCACATAGCCGATGCGGGCCATGAGCGAGGATTTGAAGCTTTCGCGCAGGAAGGTGGTGACCAGCTTCGCCATGCCTTCCGCCGTCTTCAACGCGACATTGCCGGTGAAACCGTCGGTGACGATGACATCGACCGTACCGGCGCCGATATCGTCGCCTTCGATGAAGCCACGGAAATCGAGCGGAAGCGTCGTCGCCCGCAGGATTGCCGCCGCCGAGCGGATATGCTCATGGCCCTTCTGATCCTCGGCACCGACATTCAGCAGGCCGATGGTCGGCTTCGGCATGCCCAGCACGGCCCGCGCGAAAACGTCGCCCATGATGGCGAACTGCACCAGGTTGGCAGCGTCGCAATCGATGTTGGCGCCAAGGTCCAGCATCACGCTTTCGCCGCGCCGCGTCGGGAAAAAGGATGCGATCGCCGGACGGTCGATGCCGGGCACCGTGCGCAGCACGACCTTCGACAGCGCCATCAGCGCGCCGGTATTGCCAGCCGAGACCATGCCGGCGGCGCTGCCGTCGCGCACCGCCTCAATGGCCTGGCGCATACTGGTATCGCGGCTGTTGCGCAAGGCCACAGACGGCTTCACATCGGCGCTGACCACATCGGGCGCATGGCGGATTTCCGCCGCCTTGCTAAGCGCGCTGTTCTTCGGGATGAGAGGAGCAATCTCATCTTCCCGGCCAAAAATGAGAAACCGGAGATCGGGAAGGCGCTCAAGCGCGATCTCCGCTCCCCGGATCACCATTTCCGGCGCTTTGTCGCCACCCATGGCATCCAGGGAAAGCGTGACACGAGCGCTCAAAGGATCAGCCTCCCGTTCGGCAAGCCTTAGGCCGCCTCGGAAACCTCACGGCCCTTATAGTACCCGCACGACGAACAGACGTGATGCGGCAGCTTCGGCTCGCCGCAGTTCGGGCACTCGTTGGAGAGCTTCGCCGTGATCGAATCATGCGAGCGGCGCATGTTGCGGCTCGAACTGGATTTTTTCTTCTTCGGAACAGCCATGGGTCCGACTTTCTGAGCAATTCAAAGATGGATGGCAGACTTGCCTTATCGCGCGAGTCTGCGGAGCGCGCTTGTTTAGCTAAAAACCTGCCGCGCAGCAAGCCGTTCGCGCAGATGACGGGTTATTTTTGAATTTTACCCGCCAATTCCGCGAAGGGGTTGGCTTTGGCCAGCGGTTCATCCTCACCATTCAGGGTAACGCCACGCCGCCGCGCAGGCAATTCCGCGTCCGGCAGGCGCGGATACGGGTCGAGAAGCATGGCCAGCTGCTGCACAACTGCCTCTCCGGCATCGATCCGACCGTTCACGATGGGGTCCGGAATCTCCTCATCCTCAGCTTCGGCGAAGAAATCCAGCCCCTCCTCCATCGCGCGCTGCATCAGCTCGGCATCGCTCGGCGCGTTTTCGGAGAAATATTGCGTGAAATCCTCCTCGATCCGGACCGGCACCGGCTGCAGGCTGACCACGCAGCGTTGCGCCAGCTTGGCGGTCAGATGGCCTTCCAGCACGACGCCATCCGCCTTCTCGCGGAAGGCAAGCGTTGCCTCCAGCCGGTCCAGCGACATCAGGTCGAGGCGCTGGGCCAGGGCCTCGCGCTCGTGCGGTTCCGCCTTGATTTCCATGGACAGGCCGTTGCTGCCGATCCTGGAGACTGCAACCGGCCGGGAAAATTCCGGCTTTGCCTGTTCGGCACTCATATCTTTGCTCCTTCCGCCGCCGGTTGCCCGTCAAGCACAGGCGTCAGCGGCACGTGAGGTTCGCCCGCGTACAGCGCCTCCGCCGGCAATCCGGCGAAGAGGCCATCCAGCTGGCGCACAATGTCCGCCATGCGTGCCAGCACCGCCTCATCGGGCTTTACCGTGCCGTACAGGTTGCGGGACAGGGCGGTGACGAGCGCGCCAGCCCCCTCCTCCAGCGCCTTGTCATAGGCGGCGATCCGGCCATAGAACCCCTCGGCCATGCGCTTGATGCGCGGTGCGACGCCAAGGTCGCCGGCCCCCAGTTCGCGCAGGCTCTGGTCCATATCGGCGAACATGGTGTCGAACAGTTCTTGCGAGAACCGCGCGCTTGCCTCGCCCTCGCGGCGCAGGCGGCGCAGTGCCAGATAGACGAACAGTGACAGCATCTCGAAGCGGCCATCGACCGTGTCCGGCACGCCGAGCTCGGTGTAGAAGCGTGGTTCCCGCGCCAGAGCAACCAGCGCCAGATAGAGGCTGTCGGCGCTGTACCGCCGGCGTGCGGTCCTGCTGAAAAGCTTGCTGAAGGGCATGAACACTCGTTTCGTGTCGGCCAGGCCATTTCCCAGCGGCAAGATTGACAGCCGCGAAGGACGGTGCGAGTTTCTGCCCTATAAATCGCGTGACCCGGCCTGCAGGTCAAGCTGCCGTGGCAAATTTGCCAAGAGTGCCCTTGGGGGCTGTCTTCGGGCCTGCGGTATCGACAAACAGATCAGGCGTGATGTTCAAGCTCAGCTCCCTTCCGATTTTTCGTGCTTCCGGCAAGCGTTGCCTGGGCCTCGCCCTCGCCGGTGGCCTGACGGCCGCCACCATGGCCGGCTGTGCGCCAATCGTCGATACCCGCGGCCATATGGTCGACAGCGACCGCATGGAGACCGTGAAGATCGGCCAGAGCAGCCGTGAGCAGGTGCTGCAGTCCCTCGGCTCGCCCTCGGCTACGGCACTGTTCGACAATGAGAGTTGGTATTACATCGGCAAGCGCACCGAGACGCTGGCCTTCTTCGCGCCGGAGGTTCTGGAGCAGCAGGTCGTCATCATTCGTTTCGACAATAACGGTGTCGTCAGCGGCATCGACCGGCTGGACAAAGAAAATGGCAATGAGGTGCAGCTCGTCCAGCGCACCACGCCCACGGCGGGCGCCGAAATGACCTTCCTGCAGCAGATGTTCGGCAATCTCGGCCGGTTCAACGCTACCGATAATCGCGGTGCGCTGCCAAGCGGCGGTATCGGCCGGCGCTGATCCCGGCAGTAGCTGGTACACAACGAAAAACGCCCCCGGAAATCCGGGGGCGTTTCGCTTTAGAGGCTGGCGCTATCAGTGTGCCAGCGCGGCCAGCAGCAGGATGGCGACGATGTTGATGATCTTGATCATCGGGTTCACCGCCGGGCCGGCCGTATCCTTGTAGGGATCGCCGACCGTATCGCCGGTCACCGCGGCCTTATGGGCATCCGAGCCCTTGCCGCCGTGATGGCCATCCTCGATATACTTCTTGGCATTGTCCCACGCGCCGCCGCCCGAGGTCATCGAGATGGCGACGAACAGGCCGGTCACGATGGTGCCCAGCAGCATCGCGCCAACCGCCGTGAAGGCCGCTGCCTGCCCGCCGATCATGGCAATCACCACATAGAGGAAGACCGGCGCCAGCACCGGCAGCAGCGACGGCACGATCATCTCCTTGATCGCCGCCTTGGTCAGCATATCGACCGCATTGCCATATTCCGGCTTGGCGGTGCCTTCCATGATGCCGGTAATCTCACGGAACTGGCGGCGCACCTCGACCACCACGGCGCCCGCCGCGCGGCCGACCGCCATCATGCCCATCGCGCCGAACATGTAGGGCAGCAGGCCGCCGAAGAACAGGCCAATCACCACATAGGGGTCCTGCAGCCGGAACTGAACATCGAGGTTGGGGAAGTAGTGGCGCAGATCCTCGGTATAGGCCGCGAACAGCACCACGGCCGCCAGACCGGCGGAGCCGATGGCATAGCCCTTGGTCACCGCCTTGGTGGTGTTGCCGACCGCATCCAGCGCATCCGTAACCTCGCGGACTTCCGGCGGCAGTTCGGCCATTTCCGCGATACCGCCGGCATTGTCGGTCACTGGGCCATAGGCATCCAGCGCCACCACCATACCGGCCAGGGCCAGCATCGTCGTCGCGGCGATGGAAATGCCGAACAGGCCGGCCGAGATGTAGGAGACCAGGATACCGCCGCAGATCACCAGCACCGGCAGGGCACAGGCCTCCATCGAAACGGCGAGCCCCTGGATGATGTTGGTGGCGTGGCCGGTCTCGGAGGCCTTGGCGACGCTGCGCACCGGCCGGTATTCGGTGCCGGTGTAATATTCCGTGATCCAGACGATCAGGCCGGTGACCACCAGGCCGGTGATCGCGCAGACCAGCAGATTTCCGCCGGTCACGGTGCGGTTTCCCGCCTCCATCGGGTTGGAGAAGCCCAGCATGTAGCCGGTGGCGGCGACAATCAGCCCAGCGGAGATGATCGCGCTGACGATCAGCCCCTTGTACAGGGCGGCCATGATCTTCTTGCTGGCGCCCAGCTTCACGAAGAAGGTGCCGACAACCGACCCCAGGATACAGACGGCGCCGATCACCAGCGGATAGGCCATGAGCGTCGGCTGTAGCGCCGGAGAAAAGAAGATCGCGGCCAGCAACATGGTGGCCACGACGGTAACGGCATAGGTCTCGAACAGGTCAGCCGCCATGCCGGCGCAGTCGCCGACATTGTCGCCGACATTATCCGCGATCACCGCCGGGTTGCGGGGGTCGTCCTCGGGGATGCCGGCCTCGATCTTGCCGACCAGGTCAGCGCCGACATCAGCACCCTTGGTGAAGATGCCGCCGCCCAGACGGGCGAAGATGGAAATCAGCGACGCACCGAAGCTCAGCGCCACCAGTGCCTCCAGGATGCCGCGGATCGGCGTGCCCATCTGCAGCAGGATAAGATAATAGACAGCAACGCCCAGCAGGCCGAGACCAACCACCAGCATGCCGGTGATCGCGCCCGACTTGAAGGCGATGTCCAGCGCCGGGGTCATGCCGTGACGAGCGGCCTCCGCGGTGCGGACATTGGCGCGCACCGAGACGTTCATGCCGATATAGCCGGCAACGCCGGACAGCACGGCACCGATCACGAAGCCGACGGCACTAAGGACGCCCAGCGTCAGAACCAGGATGACGGCCACTACGACGCCAACCACGGCAATCGCCTTGTACTGGCGGTTCAGATAGGCGTTGGCGCCTTCCTGGATCGCCCCCGCAATTTCCTGCATCCGCGCGGAACCGGCGCTGGCCGCCAGCACGCCGCGCGATGCGTAAAGCCCATAGAGCAGCGCAACCGCGCCGCAGGCAACGACGAATAAGTATAAACCCGACATGAATGTGAGCCCCTTGTTGCGTCGGCCGGCCAGAAGAGGGCCGTACCGCCTTATCCTTTATTCTGGCTGCGGAGGCTGGAACGCCCCGCGCATCCTCCCGCTTACGCGGCGAAGCCTAACAGAACAGGCAAATAAAGGAAGGGGTTAACAAGCAATAGGTTATGAATTGGCGGTATGTTCAGGGCGCAGGAAACGCAACCACGCGACCATGCACAAGGCGACCACAAGGAAAGGCATCGCCATCGTGTTCACGACATCCCATCCGAAGGCATTCTGCAGCATGCCCGACGAGAATGCCGAGATCGACACGGAGCCGAATACGAGAAAGTCGTTCGCCGCCTGCACCTTGGCCTTCTCCGCCGGCACATAGGTTTCGGTCAGCAGGGTCGTCGCCCCGACGAACAGGAAGTTCCAGCCCACGCCCAGCAGCACCAGCGCCAGCCAGAAGCGGGTAATGTCCTGGCCGCTCAGATTGACCGCCACGCAGCCCAGCATCAGTACCGCGCCCGCCAGCATGATGTTCAGCACGCCGAAGCGCGCGATCAGCGAGCCGGTAAAGAAGGCCGGCGCGTACATGCCCAGAACGTGCCACTGGATGACGAAGGCGGCATCCTCGAACTCCAGCCCGCAGGCCAGCATGGCGAGCGGCGTCGAGGTCATCACCATATTCATCATGGCATAGGCAACGATGGCGCTGACGATGGCCACCAGGAACACCGGCTGGCGCATGATGACGACCAGCGGCCGGCCGCTCTGCTTGCGCTCCTCGACGCTGGGACGGGGAATATCGATGAAGAACAGCAGAACCAGCGGGATCAACCACAGCACGGCGATGGCGGCGTAGCTGCCGGCGAACATGACCGGGTCGAACAGGTCGCGCGCCCATTTCGCCAGGTTCGGGCCCAGCACCGCCGCGATCACGCCGCCCGCCAGCACGAGGGAGATCGCCTTGCTCTTGAAATCGGGCTTCGCGGTATCGGCCGCGGCAAAGCGGTAGAACTGGGCAAACCCCATCTGGATGCCCATGACGCAGGATGCCGTACACAGCAGCGCGAAATTACGTTCGAAGATCGCGAAGGTCGCCAGCAGCGCACCGCAAATGCCAACCAGAATGCCGAACAGGAAGCCGGCACGCCGGCCAAACCGCTTCATGGCCATGGAGGCCGGGATCGTCGTCAGCATCATCGCCGTCATCTGGAAGGCCAGCGGCAGCGTGGCCATCGTCTTGTCGGCGGCGATCATCGTGCCGACGATGGCGGACACGGTCATCACCAGCGAACTGCCCGTCATCGACAGCGCCTGACACAGCGCCAGGATCACGACATTCTTGCGTGTCGGATCGCCCATGGCGGCCGAGGACGAGGATGAAACACTGGTCATGGATTGATCCGGTTGAGCGATTCCTTATTCTTGCCAGTGCCATAGCACGCCATCCGCCGGGCTGGCTATGCCGGTTCACCGGGTCTGGCTGTCAGGAAACGGGACGCTCGAACACGTTCTTCAGCAAGATGTCGTTCACGACACCCGGCCCGACCACATCGGTCGTCACCCGCAGCAGCCGCTCCTTCAGGAAGCGCAGATCGGTCAGCTTGTCGTTCAGCCCCTTGGCCTGCAGCGACAGGATATAGGTCAGGAAGGCATTCTGGATGCGCGGCAACTGGCTGTTCACGATCAGGGCGCCATTCGGCTGGAACACCTCGAAGGACAGTTCCAGCACCAGGAAGCGGCGGACGGTGCCATCCTCGAAGATCGGCATGATCAGCGGATCGATGTTCACCAGCCCGGTCTCCGGCGGCGGTGGCGGCGGCTCCTGCCCTTCCGGATATATGCCGACCATCGGCTTCACCACATCCGGAAAGAAGGTCCAGGCGGCGAAACCGCCGCCGCCGATCAGGGCCAGCAGGACAACCAGGATGATGACGATCTTCATGCGCGCATCATCGCTGCTTGCGCGAAAAAAGCAAAAAAATCAGAAGTGAACATAGCCGGCGGCGGTCAGGGTCATCGGCTCGCCCGCGAGGTCGAGGACCGTCACTCCCGGCTTGCCGGCCTGGATGCGGCCGATTTCCGCGACCGGTACCCCGGCCTCAGCCGCGGCGGCGATGACGTCTTCGCGCCGCGACGGCGGCGCCGTGAACAGCAGCTCGTAATCGTCCCCGCCGGTCAGCACGGCCTCGACGACCGACTTGTCCTGCTCGATGGCGGCCCAGGCCGCCGCCGACAGGGGCAGTCGGTCAATGCGGATTTCAGCGGCCACGGAGGACACCTCGGCAATATGCTTCAGGTCGCCCACCAGCCCGTCGGAGACATCCAGCATGGCGCTGGCGAGGCCGGTCAGACGGGGACCAAGCCCGACACGAGGACGCGGCAGGCGATAGCGGTCGGCCAGGAACTCCTGATGCTCGCGAGACAGGCCCGCAAGCCCGCCCTGCAGCACACGCAGCCCCAGCGCGCCATCGCCCAGCGTACCGGAGAGGAAGATCAGGTCGCCGGCCCGCGCGCCGCCGCGCGTCACCGCCTGCCCCTTCGGAATGCGCCCCAGCACGGTTATCGAGACCATCAGCGGCCCCGGCGTGGAAACGCTGTCACCGCCCAGCAGGGTGACACCGAAGGCTTCCTGATCGCTCCTGAGCCCATCGGCGAAGCGTTCCAGCCAGGCCTCGCCCGCCGGGCCGCCCAGCGCGCGCGGCAGCGCCGTGACCAGGGTATAGCCGAACGGCACCGCCCCCATCGCCGCAATGTCGGAGAGATTGACTCTGAGGGTCTTGCGCGCCACCAGATCGGGCGGATCGTCCGGCAGGAAATGCACCCCGGACACCATCGCATCCGTGGTGACGACAATTTCCTCCCCCGCCACGCAGTCGAACACCGCGGCATCATCGGTCAGGCCGAACGCCCCCTTCGCGGACCGGGCCAGCGGCGCGAAATAACGGGCGATACGGTCAAACTCGTTGAGAGAGGGAGTGCCACTCACGAGGTCTGGAACTCCTCCGGCCGCAAGGTCCGCGCGATCTTGTCCAGCACGCCGTTCACGAAGCCCGGCTCCTTGCCCTCGAAGAAGGCATGCGTCAGATCGACATATTCGTTGATGACAACACGGGCCGGCACATCGCCCTTTGCCAGCATCTCGAAGCCGGCGGCACGCAGGATCGCGCGCATCACCGCTTCCAGCCGGTCCAGCGGCCAATCCGCCGGCAGCACGGCAGTCAGGATGGGGTCGATATCCTTTTCCGCCCGGTGAAACACGCCATGGACGATTTCCTTCAGCAGCGAGACATCGGCCTGGCTGAGCGCCTCGCCCTCCACCTCGCCGGCCGAGGCGCTGGCAAGAAAGTCCGGCAGGGCGGTCTGCGGCGGCTCATCCGTCATCTCGATGCGGTAGAGGATCTGCACCGCCTGCAGGCGCGCGACCGACCGACCGCGCGACTTGGCGGTCGCTCCCGCCCTGGGCTTGCCCTTACCCTCCGTCATCCTCACGACACCCCAAAGCGCTGTTTCAGGCCGATCATCGCCAGGCACGCCTCCGCGGCGTCCTTACCCTTGTTCTTCTTCGTCACGCTGGCCCGCGCCCAGGCCTGGTCGCCATTCTCGCAGGTCAGAATGCCATAGCCGATCGCCAGGCGCTGCTGGATCGCCAGATTCTGCAACCCGCGCGCGCTTTCCCCGCAAACATAATCATAATGCGTGGTCTCGCCGCGAATCACGCAGCCGAGCGCGACATAGCCGGCATATTTATCGCCCTGCGCGGCGTAGGCGATGGCGGCCGGAATCTCGAAGGCGCCCGGCACGGCGATACGGTCATAGGTGACGCCGGCCGCGTCCAGCGCCGCCATTGCCCCCTTCACAAGCTCATCGGCCAAGTCCTCGTAGAACCGTGCCTCCACGATCAGCACATGTGTCATTGGCTCAGGCGCCCTTTTCCGTTGCGTTGGATATCGGCCGGCGTTCTACGATGCTGAGGCCATAACCGTCCAGACCGACGATGTTCTTCTGGCTGTTCGACAACAGGATCATGTCCCGGATACCGAGGTCGAGCAGGATCTGCGCGCCGACACCATAGTCGCGCAGCTCGCCGCCGGCACTTTCATGCTCCAGACGCGCGCGCACCGTATCGGACAGGGCGGTAGCGCTGGGTTCGCGGATCAGTACGACGACGCCGCGCCCGGCCTCGGCGATCTGCGCCATCGCGGCCTGCAGCTGGCCACCCTTGCCGCTGCCCCGGTCGCCCAGCACATCGTCCAGCACGTTCAATGCGTGCATGCGCACCAGCACCGGCTCCGGCGTCGAGATATCGCCCTTCACCAGCGCGATATGCTCGGCATAGGTCGCCTTGTTCACATACAGCACCATGCGGAACGCGCCGCCATGCAGCGTCTCGATCTGGCTTTCCAGGCTGCGCCGCACGATGCTCTCGGTACGCCGGCGGTGCGCAATCAGATCGGCGATGGTGCCGACCTTCAGCCCGTGAAACTGCGCGAACTGAATCAGGTCGGGCAGCCGCGCCATGGTGCCGTCATCGTTCATGATCTCGCAGATCACGCCGGCCGGCAGCAGACCGGCCATGCGGGCGATATCGACGGCGGCCTCGGTATGGCCGGCGCGCACCAGCACGCCGCCCTCGCGTGCCACCAGCGGGAAGACATGGCCCGGCGTGACGATCTCGTCGCGGCCGCAGGCCGGATCGATGGCGACCGCGATGGTCCGCGCCCGGTCGGCTGCGGAAATGCCGGTCGTCACCCCGTCCTTCGCCTCAATGGAGACGGTGAAGGCGGTTTCGTGCCGGGAAGTGTGCTTGCGCGGCATCAGCGGCAGCCCCAACTCGTCGATACGCTCCCGCGTCATGGCAAGGCAGATCAGGCCACGGCCGAACTTCGCCATGAAATTCACCGCCTCGGGCGTCGCCATCGAGGCCGGGATCACCAGATCGCCCTCATTCTCCCGATCCTCGTCATCGATCAGGATGAACATCTTGCCGTTGCGGGCGTCCTGAATGATCTCCTCAATGGAGGCGAGCGCCTCGTGATAGGTGGTGCGGCGCAGATCCTTGGTGTCCATGATCGCTCAATCCCTTGCCGTAAGCCGCGCGACATAGCGCGCGAGCACGTCGATTTCCATGTTCAGCCCATCGCCGGGGCGGCGGTCGGCCAGGGTGGTGTGGGTCCAGGTATGGCCCACGATGTTGATGCCGAAATGCGCCGTGCCATCCGGCCTGTCCTCGACCGCATTCACGGTGAGCGAGATGCCGTCGAGGCAGACCGAGCCCTTGGGCGCCACATAGCGCGCGAGATCCGCCGGCGCCTGCACGACCAGCCGGTGGCTGTCGCCTTCCGGCGTGACAGAGACCAGCCGTGCGATGCCATCGACATGCCCCAGCATCAGATGGCCGCCCAGCTCGTCACCCAGCCGCAGCGCGCGCTCCAGATTGATGCGCGTGCCAACCTGCCAGCCGGCCAGCGTTGTCTTCGACAGGGTTTCCGCCGAGGCGGCGACGCGGAACCAGTTGCCGCCCTCGCCCTGTCCCTTCTCCGTGACCGTCAGGCAGACGCCCGAACAGGCGATGGAGGCGCCGAGATCGATGCTATCCGGCGCATAGGCGGTCTCGATGGTCAGGACCGTATCGCCCTCCACGCGCAGATCGGCGACACGGCCGATATCGGTGACGATGCCGGTGAACATCAGGCAGTCCCATCCGGTCGATGGGCGGCGGCAGGGTTCGGGATCGGCCCCTGATCCATGGCGGCTTCCTTTGCACTACAGGTCAGCGCGCACTCGGGGCGAAAGCGGGAATCGGCGGCCCTCGCGAAAGCGCGAGGCCGTTCAGGCGATGCCCGTTCTCTTCCATCCGGACTTTAACCGTCGGCTCCGGCATCTCACCGGATCTGCTGACCCCGGCCTTGCGGTCGGGCGCTCGCGGGCTTTGCAGGACCAGCCTGCTTACCGCCGGTGGGGAGTTTCACCCCGCCCTGAGAACGTCATAGTACCGCTGATATATGGCGCAGTTGCCGCGCTGGCAACGTTTAAGCGCGCGGGATGGGGTTGCGCGCGTAGCACTCCATCATGTCCGCACCGACCGGAACCGCATCGGTCCGGACAAAATCCGGGGCGTCCGCCACCCGTTGCAGCCCCAGCCCGCCAATGGCCGGCACACCGTCGCCGCCGATGGCAAGGCCGGCCCGGAACCAGACCAGCCGGTCGATCAGGTCACGCTGCAGCAGGGCGGCGATGACCGCGCCACCGCCTTCGACCAGCAGCCTTGTGATCCCGCGCGCACCCAAGGCCTGCGCCAGCGCCGTAACGTCCAGCGGATTGTCTCCGTCGCCCGGCAGCTCGATCACCTCCAGCCCGAGATCGCGGTAGGCATCAAGCCGCGACGGATCGTTCCCCTCCCGCGTGCACAGCCAGGTCGGCACCTGGGATGCCGTCGCCACCAGCCGGCTGGTCAGGGGCAGCCGCAGCCTGCCATCCGCCACGATGCGGACCGGCGACCGGCCGGCGAGCCCCGGCAGGCGGCAGGTGAGTTCGGGATCATCGGACAGCGCTGTGTTGCTGCCGACCAGAATGGCATCATGGGTGGCGCGCAGCAGATGGGCGTGACGGCGGGCCTCCGGCCCGGTAATCCATTTGCTGTCGCCGCTGTGGGTCGCGATATTGCCGTCAAGCGAGCTGGCGAGCTTCACCGTCACCAGCGGCCGCCCCTGCTCCACCTTCAGGAAGAACCCCTCATTCAGCCGGCGGGCCTCATCCGCGCACAGGCCGACATCCACGGCAATACCGGCGTCGCGCAGGCGGGCAATGCCGCGCCCGGAAACCCTGGGATCGGAATCCTCAAGCGCCACAACCGCGCGGGCGATGCCTGCCGCGACCAGCGCATCGGCGCAGGGCGGGGTCTTGCCGTGATGGGAACAGGGCTCCAGCGTGACATAGGCCGTGGCCCCTTTTGCCAGCGGCCCGGCACGGCGCAGAGCCTCGGTCTCGGCATGCGGCCGGCCGCCTGGCTGGGTCCAGCCACGCCCGACGATTTGGCCATCAGAGGAGACAAGGACGCAGCCTACCGCCGGATTCGGTGCCACCTGTCCCAGACCGCGCTCGGCAAGGGACAGGGCGGCACGCATATGGACCAGATCGGTCAATCCTCGACCGGCTCCATATCCTGATCGATCTTGCCAACAAACTCCTCGAAGTCCTTGGCTTCACGGAAGTTTTTATACACAGAGGCATAGCGGACATAGGCCACGGGATCGAGGTTGCGCAGCGACTCCATCACCAGCAGGCCGATCTGCGCCGCCGGGATTTCGGTCTCGCCGGAGCTTTCCAGCCGCCGCACGATGGAGTTCACCACACGCTCCAGCCGCTCATTCTCCACCGGCCGCTTGCGCAGCGCGATCTGCAGCGACCGAGCCAGCTTGTCGCGATCGAAGGGCGCGCGCTTTCCGTTGCGCTTCACCACCACCAGATCACGCAGCTGCACCCGCTCGAATGTCGTGAAGCGCGACCCGCATTCCGGGCAGAAGCGCCGGCGCCGGATCGCGGAATTATCCTCGGTGGGCCGAGAATCCTTCACTTGCGTGTCGTCATTCCCGCAGAACGGACAGCGCATTGCCCCCTACTCCCCCTGTTTAACGGCCAGGTTCCGGACCCGGCTCGCCTCGCCTACCCCAAATTCGAATAGATCGGGAACCGCGCGCACAGCTCCTTCACGCGCCCACGTACTGCGTTCTCGACCGCCGTATTGTCTTCCCCGTTAGCGGCGAGCCCGTCCAGCACATCGCCGATCATCTCGCCGACCTGGCGGAACTCCGCCGTGCCGAAACCGCGCGTGGTCGCCGCCGGCGAGCCCAGGCGCACGCCCGAGGTCACCATCGGCTTTTCCGGATCGAACGGCACACCATTCTTGTTGCAGGTGATGCCAGCACGCTCCAACGCCTGTTCGGCGATGTTGCCGGTCAGCTTCTTCGGGCGCAGATCGACCAGCACCACATGGCTGTCGGTGCCGCCCGAGACGATGTCGAGGCCGCGCTCAACCAGCGTGGCGGACAGCACCTTGGCGTTCTCCACCACAGCGCGGGCGTAATCCTTGAATTCCGGCTTCAGCGCCTCACCGAAGGCCACCGCCTTGGCGGCGATGACATGCATCAGCGGACCGCCCTGCAGGCCGGGGAAAACCGCGGAATTGATCTTCTTGCCCAGGTCCTCGTCGTTCGAGAGGATCATGCCGCCGCGCGGGCCGCGCAGCGTCTTGTGCGTGGTGGTGGTCACCACATGGGCATGCGGCAGCGGATCGGCGTAAACGCCGCCTGCCACCAGTCCGGCGAAATGCGCCATATCCACCCAGAAGATCGCGCCGACCGAATCGGCGATTTCCCGGAAGCGCTTGAAATCGATGGTGCGCGGATAGGCCGAGCCGCCGGTGATGATGATCTTCGGCCTGTGCTCCTTGGCCATCTCCTCGACCACATCATAGTCGATCAAGCCATCCTGGCGGCGCACGCCATACTGCACGGCGTTGAACCACTTGCCGGACAGGTTGGGTGCCGCCCCATGCGTCAGATGGCCACCGGCCGCAAGCGACAGGCCCATGATGGTGTCGCCGGGCTTCGCCAGCGCCAGCATAACTGCCTGGTTGGCCTGCGCACCGGAATGCGGCTGCACATTGACGAATTTGCAGTTGAACAGCTTCTTCGCCCGCTCGATCGCCAGGGTCTCGGCGACATCGACGAACTCGCAGCCGCCGTAATAGCGCTTGCCCGGATAGCCTTCGGCATATTTGTTCGTCAGCACCGAGCCCTGTGCTTCCAGCACCGCGCGGGAGACGATGTTTTCAGAGGCGATCAGCTCGATCTGTTCCTGCTGGCGATGAAGCTCATCCTGGATGGCGGCCTTCAGCTCGGCATCGGCCTCGCCTAGCGAGGCCTCGAAAAACCGGTCATGACTCAGCGGGCGGGAAGCAATAGGCTTGGAAGAAGTCATCGAGGCGGCAACCTTGAATCAAAGGATCGGGAGTGAGGGCATAGCCGCCGGCAGGGCGGCTTGTCCAGCCTTGTAACCTATGGTTTCGCGAGCTTGGCAACCCGCCCTTCATGGCGGCCGCCGGCAAAGGGTGTTTCAAGGAATGCCTTCAGGCAACCCTTGGCCACTTCCTCGCCCACGATGCGCCCGCCAAGGACCAGAACATTCGCGTCATTATGCTCGCGCGACAGCCGGGCGGTGGTCACATCCTGGCACAGCGCCGCCCGGATTTCCCGGTGGCGATTGGCCGCAATGCTGATGCCGATACCGGTACCGCAGACCAGGATGCCACGTGAAGCCTTCCCCGCCTTGATCGCCTGCGCCAGCTTTTCAGCATAGTCAGGATAATCGACCGAGGCGGTATCGTCAGTCCCCAGGTCGAGCGGCGCATATCCCAGGGACTCCAGCTCAAGCTTCAGAACGCCTTTCAGCGCGAAGCCGGCATGGTCGGATGCAATCGCGATGGTCTCGGTCATGAATGTCTTTACAGGTCCGTGTCGAATTCGCGGCATACCCAAACCAAAGGATTGCCGCGCCTATATGCGATGGACACTACCATATGTCCGGCACCCCTGCCAGTCCACCACAAGGACTATTCAGGAATGGGCCATGCGCAGGCGCGGGAGGCATTATCGCGAAAAAATCACGCGGCCCCCTTGCCACAGGAGGCAACGCCTACAAATGACTAGGTGAAGAATATTGCCTGCAGAGTAATTGTTAACGTTTATTAACCAGATTCCTGACTGTGATTTTTATTCTTAAAGCACTGCATGCTCGCTTTGAGAAAATTTCAATTTGATTATTGCGCATCGCAATTGACATAGACTATATGGAACGTATAAATATCAAATTTTACAAAACTTAACGATGGATGTGGAGATGAACCCAGAGACCGCGCCAGAAAGCGTCACGGCAAACGAACTTCTGAAAATGACAAGCGAAGTCGTGGCTGCTTATCTGCGCAATAACCCTCTGCCCGCCGCGCAAGTGTCCGAGATCATCGGCACAGTATACAGTTCGTTGCGCGCCCTCAGCGACCGGAATGGCGAAATGCCGGCCGAGCCGTTAAAGCCGGCAGTGGCCATCCGGAAGTCCATCGGTGACGACTACATTATCTGCCTGGAAGACGGCAAGAAGCTGAAGATGCTGAAACGTCACCTGCGCACCAACTACAACATGACGCCGGACGAATACCGGGCGAAATGGAACCTGCCGGCTGACTATCCGATGGTGGCGCCGAGCTATGCCAAGCAGCGCTCCGCCTTCGCCAAGAAGATTGGTCTCGGCAAGAGCGGCAGCCGGGGACGACGCGCCAGCGCCTGATTGCCTGCTTGCAGCGTTACAGATAACCCGCCAGGCCCGTCCAAGCGCGGGTGATCAGGGGGCATGTCAGCCTTAAGTGGCAACAGCGCCAAGGGGCAAGCGTCATGTGCAGACGGCTCCGCATGCTTGCAAACCGGCTCTCAGACGATGAGACCGCCCCGGCCCCCCTTTTCCCTTTTTTCCATGACGAAGCGCAGCTTGCGCAGCACGGCGTGACGAAGAGCCGCTTCGCCCCGCTGCGGGTCCCCCACGATGGAGACCTCGACCAGAGTCCTGGGATCGATGGCGCTGACCTTCACATAGGCGCCTACCGAATAGAATTCGATGATCACGCTGTTCTCGTCGAAGCCGGTCTTCATGCGATCCCGTCAGGTCAATCCGTCAAAAGCGGGCGACCAATATATCCCAGTTTTCCGCCCTCGGCACATGCGCTTCATGGCGTTTTGCCGCAACCCAACCATATATATGGAGATTCCGGGGTTGCACGCTATGTTCGTTTGGTGAACAACTCTGTTCCGCATTTCAACGGTCCTTTCGAGCTACCGGAGTAACGACCATGACCGCGCAGGCCGCCACCGCCATGAAACCCGCCGCCGGCAAGGCGCATCGCCCCAGCTTCTCCTGGGAAGATCCGCTGCTTCTCGACGATGCGCTGACCGAGGATGAGCGCATGGTGCAGGATGCCGCGCGCGCCTTCTGCGAAGAAAAGCTGATGACCCGTGTGCAGGAAGCCTTCCGCCACGAGGTCTTCCACCGCGAGATCATGAACGAGCTGGGCGAGCAGGGCTTCCTCGGCTCCACCATCGACGGCTATGGCTGTGCCGGCGTGAACTATGTCTGCTACGGCCTGGTCGCCCGTGAGGTCGAGCGTGTCGATTCCGGCTACCGCTCGGCGATGAGCGTGCAGTCCAGCCTGGTCATGCACCCGATCCATGCCTATGGCAGCGAGGCGCAGCGCCAGAAGTACCTGCCGAAGCTGGCGACCGGCGAATGGGTCGGCTGTTTCGGCCTGACCGAGCCGGACCACGGCTCCGATCCCGGCAGCATGAAGACCCGCGCCAAGAAGGTCGATGGCGGTTATGTCATCTCGGGCGCGAAGATGTGGATCACCAATTCCCCGATCGCCGACGTCTTCGTCGTCTGGGGCAAGACCGAGGATGGCGTGATCCGCGGCTTCATCCTGGAAAAGGGCATGAAGGGCCTGTCCGCGCCGAAGATCGAGGGCAAGTTCAGCCTGCGAGCCTCCATCACCGGCGAGATCGTGATGGACGAGGTGTTCGTGCCGGAAGAGAATTTGCTGCCGAATGTCGAGGGGCTGAAGGGCCCGTTCGGCTGCCTGAACAAGGCGCGCTACGGCATTGCCTGGGGCGCGCTGGGCGCCGCCGAGTTCTGCTGGCACGCCGCCCGCCAGTACACGCTGGACCGCAAGCAGTTCGGCCGGCCGCTGGCCGCCAACCAGCTGGTCCAGAAGAAGCTGGCCGACATGCAGACCGAGATCACGCTGGGCCTGCATTCCTGCCTGCGCCTGGGCCGACTGATGGATGAGGGCCGCGCCGCGCCGGAGATGATCTCGCTGCTGAAGCGCAACAATTGCGGCAAATCGCTGGACATCGCCCGCGTCGCCCGCGACATGCATGGCGGCAATGGCGTTTCCGACGAATATCACGTCATCCGCCATGTGATGAACCTGGAGGCGGTGAACACCTACGAAGGCACCCATGACGTGCATGCGCTGATCCTGGGCCGCGCCCAGACCGGCCTGCAGGCCTTCATGTAAGCCTTCCGGCATAGCTAGTGGAAAGGGCGGCCTTGTGGGGCCGCCCTTTTTATTTCGCCGGCTTGGGCAGCGGCAGCGGAGGCAGGCCCAGCGCGGCGCGGCAGGCCGCCTGAACCGCGAGCGCCTCGTCCCTGCTCACAGGCTCACCGTTGAAGCGCATGGCGCCATCACGATCCACCTCCAGCGTGCCGATGCGCGCCTCAGGCTTGAACAGCCTGGAATCGGACGGCAGGCCATAGCGCTTCTGCAGCTCGACCGTTATGTCGATGGCAATGGTATCGGGAATCCGGATGGCGCTGCCGCCGGACAGGTCCGCCGGGGCCACCTTCCGGCCATAGGCATCGACGCCAGGCTGATAGGCCACGCCTGCATCCGGCCGGTGCTGGACAGCGCCGGAGCAGACGTCTCCCTGAACCATGATCTCCGTCGCCATGGCCGGACCGGCCGCAAGCATCAGCCCGATGGCAGCGCCGGAAGTGAGGAGATTTGAAAGGGCAAACCGCATGGACGAAATTCCACTGTCTGGCATTTGCATCTAACATGCAGAAAGTTGATGACTCAGTGAAATCTATTTTGTAGCCTGAGCGGCACAAAAAAAGACCGCGCCGCTGTTAAGCGGCACGGCCCAAGTTTAGGGAGGAATCGCCACCAGGCGTCGGTCGAGAGGCCATAACAGCCTCAAACGACCTGAGAAAAAATATGAATTGTGCATTGCACTATGGCAAGAGCAAACCCGCTCTTGCCATTATTTTTTGCCTATTTTGCTGGCAGTTTTGGCATTTGCGAAGATTATCACCGCCATTTGCCTAAATAATACGCATTCGATAATGCGACTCTATCGCGACTGACGCCTCCAGGGCGGATTTGCCGCCAGGATCAGCGCCTGAATCGGGCAGTCGTCCCGGTGCGCGCCGGGCAGATAGCCGGTGCTCATCAGGAACTCGCCGACAATCTCACCGCCGGTGAAGCGGAAGGTCTTCTTGAACAGCTTCACCCAGCCTGCCTTGTCGAGCGGGTGGTGTGTATCGAGCCAGCCGCCGAACGAGCCATGGCTATCCTGCATGCCGCAGATAATGCCGGCATTGTGGATGATGGCATCGATCTTCAGCCGGTTACGGATGATGCCGGCATCGGCCAGAAGGCGCGCCCGCTCAGCCTCGCCATAGCGGGTAACGACCGCCGGATCGAAGCCCTCGAAGGCAGCGAACAGGGCCGGCCGCTTCTTCAGCGTGATTTCCCAGGACAATCCTGCCTGCATGATCTCCAGCGCCAGCCGCTCGAACAGCACCTTGTCGTCACTGACAGGGAAACCGTATTCCGTATCGTGATAGCTGGCATGGACCGGGTGCCCCGGCGCGCTGTCGCAATAGCCTGACATCGGCCTTAAGCCCCTATTGCCGGAAGGAATAGAAGTCGGACGATACGATCCAGTAGACCACGGCCCAGATTACCGCGGCGATGACGCTGGTGATCAGCGCCTTGCGCACCAGCATCGGCTTCACCGGTGCGCTGGCGGCATGCCCCGTCTCCGGCTTGTCCGGCGTCTTCACGCCGACCGGCAGCATCATGAAGAAGACGATCCACCAGGCGATGACGTAAACGACGATTCCCGATGTCCAGTACATTCCCGTTTCCTCAAGCCTGCTCGATTTCGACCAGCGTGCCGTGCATATCCTTCGGATGCAGGAACAGCACCGGCTTGCCATGGGCGCCGATCCTGGGCTCGCCATCGCCCAGAACCCTCAGCCCCGCTTCCGCCAGGCGGTCCCGCGCGGCGTAGATATCCGCGACCTCATAACACAGATGATGCATGCCGCCCGACGGATGCCGCTCCAGGAAGGTGCGGATCGGGGAGCCCTCCCCCAGCGGATGCAGCAGCTCGATCTTGGTGTTCGGCAGCGTGACGAACACCGTGGTCACACCATGTTCCGGCATATCGAGAGGCTCGGAAACCTCGGCCCCAAGGATGCCGCGATAGCTCTCCGCCGCCGCCGCCAGATCGGGCACGACAATGGCGACATGGTTCAGCCGGCCGATCATGCGTTGCTTCCGTCTTGTCTCATGATCCGATGATAGGTCCGCTAGTTCAGCCTGACCACATGCACATCGGTCACCGGCTTGCGCCCCAGCTCCTCGTTCAGCGCCCGGCGCACCGCGATCCGCACCGCCTCGGCCACCGACGCATCGTCGCGCCGCGCGCCCGACTGCATCGCCTCGACCGTATCGGCCGCCAGATCCAGGATATCGTCGCAGGCCGGATCATCGACCTCCAGTACGCCATGGAAGCTGCCGACAGGGTCGCTGCGCAGCCGCCCTGCCTTGTCCAGCACCAGCGTCAGCGTTACGGCACCGCTGTGCATCAGCCGGTGGCGGTCACGCAGTACCGGATCGCCCAGCCGCACCAGCCGCTTGCCGTCCAGCGCAAGGCGGCCGTTATAGACCTCGTCCACCCGCTCCGCCGGCCCCGGATAGAGCCGGATGACATCGCCATTGGCGACGACCAGCGCTTCCGGCACCTGGCAGTCGCGCGCCAGCCTTGCATGCTCGATCAGATGGCGGCTCTCGCCATGCACCGGAATGGCGATCTGCGGGCGCACATGCTGATACATGCGCACCAGCTCGCCGCGCGCCGGATGGCCAGAGACGTGGATATCGTCATTCTTCGCCGTCACCACCTCGATGCCGCGGCGGATCAGCGCGTTCTGCACCCGGGCGATGGATTTCTCGTTCCCCGGAATCACCCGCGAGGAGAAGATCACCGTATCCCCGCCTTCCAGCGTGATGTGCGGGTGGCTGTCGCCGACGATGCGGGACAGCGCGGCACGCGGTTCGCCTTGGCTGCCGGTGCAGATCAGCAGCACCTTGTCGCGCGGCAGGAAGCCCGCATCGTGCTCGCTCAGGAACTCGATGCCCTTCAGATAGCCATTCTCCTTCGCCGCCGAATTCATGCGCCACAGGGAGCGCCCGATCAGCGCCGGATGACGGCCATTTGCCTCGGCCACCTTCGCCATGGTTTCCAGCCGCGCCACGTTGGAGGCGAAGCAGGCAACCGCCACGCGGTTCTTGAAGCGGCCCACCATCTCGATCAGGTTCCGGCGCACATCGGCCTCTGATCCCGCCTCGCCTTCCCGGAAGACGTTGGTGGAATCGCCGATCATCGCCAGCACCCCCTCTTCGCCCAGGTCGCGCAGGCGCGCCTCGTCGGAGGTCGGGCCGACCAGCGGGTCGGGGTCGAATTTCCAGTCGCCGGTATGTACCACCGGCCCGGCCTCGCCGGCGCGGATCACCAGCGCGTTCGGCTCCGGGATCGAATGGGTCAGGGTGATCAGTTCGATCTCGAACGGCCCCACCTCGAAAGTGCCGGAAAGCGGAACCACAGTGACCGGCACCTGCTTGCCGAAGTCGGTATCCTCCAGCTTACGGCGCAGCACGGAGGCGGTGAAGGGCGTGGCGTAGATCGGGCAGCGCAGACGCTTCCAGAGATAGGGCACCGCGCCCAGATGATCCTCATGCGCGTGGGTCAGGATCAGGCCGCACAGCTCGTCCACATGCTCGACGATGAAAGTCGGGTCCGGCGTGATGACCTCGATCCCCGGCATCGAATCGTCGCCGAAGGTCACGCCGCAATCGACCATCAGCCACTGACCCTTGTGGCGGTAGAGGTTGAGGTTCATGCCGATCTCGCCGGCGCCGCCAAGCGGCAGGAAGTACAGCCCCTCGTCGTCTGGATCGAGATAATCGGTGACGACACCATTACGGGCCGCACTCTTCAGGGCCGCGCCATTGACCGGCGCGGCGGCGTTCTTCTTCTGTTTTTTCGTCATGCCTGTCTGTTCAAGCGGTTCACGATGACCATGCCCTTCATCGTCAGGTCCTGGTCGAGAATGTCGAAGATGCCGGTCGCATCGGCGAAGACCGGTACCAGCCCGCCGGTCGCGATAACCTTCATGGGCTGGCCGAATTCGTCACGGATACGCGCCACAAGCCCCTCGATCAGCGAGATGTAGCCCCAGAAGATGCCGGACTCGAAACAGCCAACCGTGGTCGAGCCAATCACCTTCTCCGGCCGGCGCACCGCAACGCGCGGCAACAGGGCTGCTGCCATGCGCAACGCCTCGATCGAAAGGTTGATGCCCGGCGCGATGACCCCGCCGCAATAATTGCCGTCGGCATCGACCACGTCGAAGGTCGTGGCGGTGCCGAAATCGACAACAATGGCGGGACCACCGTAGAAATGGTGCGCCGCGACCGTATTGACCAGACGGTCGGCGCCAACTTCTTCCGGCCGGTCCACCTTGGCGACCGTGCCCTTCTTCACCGAGGCGTCGCCATAGACCAGCGCATCGCGCCCGAAATAGGCGCGGCAAAGCTGCCGAAGGTTATAAAGCGTGTCCGGTACGACAGAGGCGATGAGGCATTCCGTCACATCGGCGGGCGTCTTGCCTTTCAGCGCCATCAGCTGGATCAGCCAGATCGCATATTCGTCCGCCGTGCGCTTGGCATCGGTGCCGATGCGCCAGGAGCCGATCTCCCGGTCATCGTCATACAGCGCGAACTTCACATTGGTGTTGTTGGAGTTAATGGCCAGCAGCATGTCCGATCCCCCTCCTACCGCGCCAGGAAGACGTCGCCGGCGGTGATCCGGCGCCGCCCGTCCGGCTGTTGCAGCAGCAACGCCCCGTCCCCGTCGAGATCGGCAAACACGCCCTCAAGCGTGCTGTCCGGCAGCCGCACCTGGATCGGCGCGCCAAGGCCGATGGCATCGCGCAGCCATGCCTCCCGGATCGCCGGGAAGCCCTGTGTCCGCCACTGGCTGTCCCAATGGCCGAGCGCCTGCAACAGGGTGTCACGGGCCGCCAGAACGCCGGGGTCCGCTCCCTGGGCGGCGAGGCTGGTTGCCGGGCGCTCCGAGTCCGTCGGGTAATGCGCGAGATTGATGCCCATGCCGAGGATCACATATTCGACATCGCCGCCGCTGACCGGGCCTGTTTCCAGCAGGATGCCGGAAATCTTCAGCCCGTCCACCAGCACATCGTTCGGCCATTTCACCGCCACCGGCACGCTGTCGGGCAGGAACCGGCGCACCAGATCGCGCACTGCCAGCGCGGCGATGAAGGAAAGCTGGGCCGCCTGCCCCGCCGGGCAGGAAGGCCGCAGGATCGCGGAGAGATAGAGATTGCCCGGCGGCGATGCCCAGGCACGACCGCGGCGCCCCCTGCCCCCCAGCTGCTCCTCGGCGGTTACCGCCGTACGGTCAGCCGCCCCCTGCCGGGCAAGAGCATGCGCCTCGTCATTCGTGCTGCCGACGCTGCCGAGGGCGACGACCTCGAAGCGCGGACCAGCCTCGATCATCCCGGGAAGAGCGCCGCCGCCGCCTGTGCGGCCCCGTTCAGGATCGGCGCCGGCCACAGGAAAAACAGCAGGGTGAACAGGCCGCTGACTGCGATCACCGTACCGAGTTCACGGCGGACCGGGCTGTCCAGCTCCTCAACCGGCTCGTCGAAATACATCACCTTCACGATGCGCAGATAGTAGAAGGCGCCAACGACGCTGCTGACCACGCCGATGACGGCGAGGATATAAAGGCCGGCCTCGATGGCGGCCAGGAACACGTACAGCTTGCCGAAGAAGCCGGCCAGCGGCGGAATGCCCGCCATGGAGAACATGAAGATGGTCAGCGCCACCGCCATCATCGGATGGGTGCGGGACAGGCCCGCCAGGTCGGAGATGTTCTCGACCAGCCGGCCCTGCTGGCGCATGCACAGGATGACGGCGAAGGTGCCGACATTCATCACCAGATAGATCGCCATGTAGATCAGCACGCCGCGCACGCCGACCTCGCTGCCGGCAGCCAGGCCAACCAGCGCATAGCCCATATGGCCGATGGAGCTGTAGGCCATCAGGCGCTTGATGTTGGTCTGCATGATGGCGGCCAGCGCGCCCAACACCATGGAGCCGAT
This sequence comes from Oceanibaculum indicum P24, assembly GCF_000299935.1. Lineage (NCBI taxonomy): Bacteria > Pseudomonadati > Pseudomonadota > Alphaproteobacteria > Rhodospirillales > Oceanibaculaceae > Oceanibaculum > Oceanibaculum indicum. The sequence continues at coordinate 111,714 of NZ_AMRL01000004.1, forward strand.
GGAGATCAGCACGATGATCTGCTGCCACTGGCTGGCGATCTCGCCGAACGGCTCCACCATCACCCGGCAGAACAGCGCGATAGCGGCGAATTTCGGCGCCGAGGCGAACAGCGCGGTCACCGGGGTCGGTGCGCCCTCATAGACGTCCGGCGTCCACATGTGGAACGGCACAGCGGAGACTTTGAAGGCAAGGCCAGCCGACAGGAACACGATGCCGACGATCAGGCCAACCGACGGCTCGCCGCCCAGCGCCTGCGCCAGAACCGCGAAATCGGTGCTGCCGGTGAAGCCATAGATCATCGAGCTGCCATAGAGCAGCATGCCCGAGGACAATGCCCCCAGGACGAAATATTTCAGGCCCGCCTCGGTGGAGCGCAGCGAATCGCGCCGGAAGGCCGCCGCGATGTAGAGCGACAGGCTCTGCAGTTCGAGGCCGACATAGAGCGACATCAGATTGTTCGCCGACACCATCATCATCATGCCGACCGTGGCGAACAGGATCACCACCGGATATTCGAAGCGCGCCGCGTTCTCGCGCTCCAGATAATCCATCGACAGGATAACCGCGACCGCCGAGCCCAGCAGGATGAACAGCTTGGCGAACAGCGCGAAGGAATCGGCGACGAACATCCCCTCGAAGGCGATGACCTTCCCGCCCCAGCCGGCGAAGATGTAGAGCAGCACCGCCGTGACGGCGAAGCTGGCCACGGTCAGCCAGGACAGGCTGCGCAGCGACCGGTTGCCCTGGAACACGCCCAGCAGCAGCAGCGCCATGCCGGCGCAGGCCAGGAAGATTTCCGGGATTGCCGGTCCGAGCACGAGGCTTCCGAGCACAAGGGTTGTGTCTTGCATGTCCGTTTGCCCCGTCCCTTACCGTACCGCCACGGAGGTCGCCTGGCCGGCAGCCAGCGCCGTCTCGTAATTCTGGATCAGATTCTCGACCGACACCGCCATGACGTCCAGGAAGGTCGAGGGGTAGATGCCCATCCACAGCACCAGCACGATCAGCGGCGCGAACATCGCCTTCTCGCGCCAGTTCAGGTCCAGCATCGCCTTCACATCGTCCTTGTCCAACACGCCGAACACGACCCGCCGGTAGAGGTAGAGCATGTAGGCCGCGCCCAGCACCACGCCGGTGGCCGCCAGGAAGGCGATCCAGCTGTTGGTCATGAAGGCGCCGGTCAGCACCAGGAACTCGCCGACGAAGCCGCTGGTGCCCGGCAGGCCGACCGAAGCCAGCATGAACACCATGAACACCAGCGCATAGCGCGGCATGTTGTGGACGAGGCCGCCATAGCGCGCGATCTCGCGGGTGTGCAGCCGGTCATAGACCACGCCGACGCACAGGAACAGCGCGCCAGAGACGATGCCATGGCTCAGCATCTGGAAGATCGCGCCCTGCAGCCCCTGCATGGTGGCGGTGAAGATGCCGATGGTCACGAAGCCCATATGGGCGACCGACGAATAGGCGATCAGCTTCTTCATATCCTCCTGCGCCAGCGCCACCAGCGAGGTGTAGATCACCGCGACGATGGACAGCGCGAACACCAGCGGCGCGAAGAACTCGCTGGCTTCCGGCATCATCGGAAGGCTGAAGCGGATGAAGCCGTAACCGCCCATCTTCAGCAGCACGCCGGCCAGGATCACGGAGCCCGCGGTCGGCGCCTCGACATGGGCGTCCGGCAGCCAGGTGTGCACCGGCCACATCGGCACCTTCACCGCAAAGGAGGCGAAGAAGGCCAGCCACAGCCAGTGCTGCATGCCCGCCGGGAAGCCGTGCGCCATCAGCGTCGGGATGTCGGTCGTGCCGGCATCGAAATACATCGCCAGGATGGCCAGCAGCATCAGCACGGAGCCGAGCAGTGTGTAGAGGAAGAACTTGAAGGCGGCATAGACGCGGCGCGCCCCACCCCACACCCCGATGATGATGAACATCGGGATCAGCACTGCCTCGAAGAAGATGTAGAACAGTACCAGGTCCAGCGCGCAGAACATGCCGACCATCATCGTCTCCAGGACGAGGAAGGCGATCATGTACTCCTTCACGCGGGTCTTCACCGAATCCCAGCTCGCCAGCACACAGATCGGCGTCAGCAGCGTGGACAGCAGCACGAAGAACATCGAGATGCCATCGACGCCCATATGGTAGCCGATGCCGAATTCCGGCATCCAGGCGACCTTCTCGACCAGCTGGAAATCGGCGGTGGAGCTGTCGAACTCCGCCCAGATCATCAGCGACAGGGCAAAGGTGATGAGCGAGGTCCACAGTGCCATGTTGCGGGCATTGCGGGCCACCACCTCGGCCTCGCCGCGGGTCGCCAGGATGAACAGCGCGCCCACCAGCGGCAGGAAGGTGACGAGCGAGAGCAAGGGCCAGCTACTGGTCATGGGTCAGGCCATCCGAGAGAACACGTACCAGGTCACCAGCACCACCACGCCGATCAGCATGGCGAATGCATAATGATAGAGATATCCCGACTGCAGCAGCGCCGTGCGCTGGGCCAGCAGGCGCGTGGTCAGCGCCACGCCGTCCGGGCCGAAACCGTCGATGATCCTGCCGTCGCCCTGCTTCCACAGCACGCGGCCGATCCAGCGCACCGGGCGCACGAACAGGAAGTCGTACAGCTCGTCGATGTACCATTTGTTCAGCAGGAACAGGTACAGCGGCCGCCACTGGTTGGCGATGGCTTCCGCCGTGCCCGGACGCAGCATATAGACGTAATAGGCGCCGCCGATGCCAACCACGCCGGCCAGGATGGGCAGCAGCTTCACCCACAGCGGCACATGGTGCGCGGCCTCGATCACATCGCGGCCTTCCATCACGAAGATGGACGCGCCCCAGAACGCCTCGCGGCCATCGCCGACGAAGGATTCGTAGCCGACGAAGCCGGCGAAGATGGCGCCGATGGCCAGCACGATCAGCGGGATCGTCATCACCTTCGGCGATTCGTGCACATGCTCCATCGTGTGATGGTCGGCGCGCGGCTTGCCGTGGAAGGTCAGCAGCAGCAGGCGCCAGGAATAGAACGCGGTCAGCACGGCCGCCGCAATGCCCAGCCAGAAGGCGAAATGCCCGATGGGCGTGCCCGCCGCAAAAGCCGATTCTAGGATCATGTCCTTGGAATAGAAGCCGGCGAAGAAGGGCACGCCGGCCAGCGCCAGCGAGCCGATCCACATCAGCCCGTAGGTCAGCGGGATCAGCTTCCAGATGCCGCCCATCTTGCGCATGTCCTGCTCGTTCGACATCGCATGGATGACCGAGCCGGCGCCAAGGAACAGCAGCGCCTTGAAGAAGGCGTGCGTCATCAGGTGGAAGATCGCCGCCGAATAGGCCGACACGCCGATGGCGAAGAACATGTAGCCGAGCTGCGAACAGGTCGAATAGGCGATGACCCGCTTGATGTCGGTCTGCGTCAGGCCGACGGTCGCGGCAAAGATCGCCGTGATCGCGCCGAGGAAGGTCACCACCTCCAGCGCCATCGGGGCGTATTCGAACATCGGCGACAGGCGCGACACCATGAACACGCCGGCGGTCACCATCGTCGCGGCATGGATCAGCGCGGAGACCGGCGTCGGGCCTTCCATCGCGTCCGGCAGCCAGGTGTGCAGGATGAACTGCGCCGACTTGCCCATCGCGCCGACGAACAGCAGCAGGCAGACCGTGGTCAGCGCATCAAGCTGCATGCCCAGGAAGTCGATCTTCTGACCGACGGCGCCGGGGGCGGCCTGGAACAGCTCGTCGAACACCACCGTGTCGAACAGCAGGAAGCAGCCGAAGATGCCCAGCATGAAGCCGAAATCGCCAACGCGGTTCACCAGGAACGCCTTGATCGAGGCGTCGTTGGCGGAATCCTTGTGGTACCAGAAGCCGATAAGCAGGTAGGAGGCAAGGCCCACGCCTTCCCAGCCGAAGAACATCTGCACCAGATTGTCGGCCGTCACCAGCATCAGCATGAAGAAGGTGAACAGCGACAGATAGGCCATGAAGCGCGGGATCGAATGATCATGCGACATGTAGCCGATGGAATAGACATGCACCATCGACGACACCACGGTGACGACGATCAGCATGACCGCGGTCAGCGTATCGACGCGCAGCGCCCAGCTGACGTCCATCGCGCCGGACTGGAACCAGGTGAACAGCTCCACCGTCCGGGCATTGCCGCCCAGTGCCACGTCGATGAACACGACGATGGACAGCGCCATCGACACCAGCATCAGCGCGCAGGTGACGAGCTGCGCCGCGCGGTCGCCGATGATACGGCCGAAGAAGCCCGCGATGATGGCGCCCAGGAGGGGCAGGAAGACGATTGCGGCAAACATCCCGGATCAGCCCTTCATCATGTTGACGTCTTCGACTTCGATCGAGCCGCGGTTGCGGAAGAACACGACCAGGATGGCAAGGCCGATGGCCGCCTCCGCCGCCGCGACCGTCAGCACCAGCATGGCGAAGATCTGGCCGACCAGATCACCCATGAAGCTGGAGAAGGCGACCAGGTTGATGTTCACCGCCAGCAGCATCAGTTCGATCGACATCAGGATGATGATGACGTTCTTCCGGTTCACGAAGATGCCGAAGATACCCAGCGTGAACAGGATCGCCGCCAGCGTGAGGTAATGGGACAGTCCGATTTCCATGGCGCTTACACTCCCCCGCCGGTCGGCACCTTCACGGTCGCCACCACATCCTCGGGGCGGCGCGCGTTCTGCTCGGCGATGGACTGTTTGCGCACGCCCTCGCGCTGGCGCATCGTCAGCACGATGGCGCCGATCATCGCGATCAGCAGCACCAGACCCGATGCCTGGAACAGATAGACATATTTCGTATACATGACCTGGCCGATGGCCTCGGTGTTGCTCACCTCGGTCATGGCCGGCGTCGGCAGCGCCGACAGCTGCGTCATCTCCGGCGCCATGATCCAGGTTCCGAAGATCAGCCCCAGCTCGACCAGCAGGATCACGCCGATCAGCCCGCCGATTGGCAGGTACTGCAGGAAGCCTTCGCGCATCCGCACGAAGTTGATGTCCAGCATCATGACCACGAACAGGAACAGCACCGCGACCGCGCCGACATAGACGACGACCAGGATCATCGCCAGGAATTCCGCCCCGATCAGCACGAACAGCCCGGCGGCATTGAAGAAGGCCAGGATGAGATAGAGCACGGAGTGCACGGGATTGCGCGAGGCGATGACCATGACGGCCGACGCCACGGTAATCCCCGCAAACAGATAGAAGACTAGCGCCTGGATAATCATCAAGCCCTCGATTGGTGCCCCCGGATGCGGCCGAACATGGCCGCCCCTCCCTCAGTCAAAACCCCATGCCGTCCCGACGGCCGCGCCCTCAGCGGTAAGGCGCGTCCACGGTCAGGTTCGCCGCGATCTCGGCTTCCCAGCGGTCGCCGTTCGCAAGCAGCTTGTCCTTGTTGTAGAACAGCTCCTCGCGGGTTTCGGTCGCGAACTCGAAATTCGGTCCCTCGACGATGGCATCCACCGGGCAGGCTTCCTGGCAGAAGCCGCAATAGATGCACTTCGTCATGTCGATGTCGTAGCGCGTGGTGCGCCGGCTGCCATCCTCGCGCGGTTCCGCCTCGATGGTGATGGCCTGCGCCGGGCAGATCGCCTCGCACAGCTTGCACGCGATGCAGCGCTCCTCGCCGTTCGGATAGCGGCGCAGCGCATGCTCGCCCCGGAAGCGCGGGCTGATCGGCCCCTTCTCGTAGGGATAGTTCAGCGTCACCTTGGGCTTGAAGAAATACTTCAAGGTCAAGGCCATGCCGGAGACCAGCTCCGTCAGGAGCAGCGCGCGGGCATTTCGATCAATGAACGCCATGCAGTCCGTCCCTCAAATCCCTTCCTTGGCGGGCAGCCCGTAGCCGGGTCTGCCCCTCGAACCCCAAATCACCCCCCGGTCCGGCGGCGCCTACCATAGTCGCCGCCTGCCGGATGACAAGCCTCACTTCGGCAGCCAGTCGAAGGCCACCAGAACACCCGCCGTCAGCACCACCCAGAGCAGCGAGAACGGCAGGAACACCTTCCAGCCGAGACGCATCAGCTGGTCGTAGCGGTAGCGCGGGAACGTCGCGCGCACCCACAGGAACACGAACAGCACCGCGCAGATCTTCAGCACGAACCAGATCGGCCCCGGCACCCAGTTGAACGGCGCGATGTCGAACGGCGGCAGCCACCCACCCAGGAACAGGATGGTGGTCATCGCGCTCATCAGGATCATGTTCGCGTATTCGCCGAGGAAGAACAGTGCGAAGCTCATCGACGAATATTCGACGAAATAGCCGGCCACCAGCTCCGACTCGCCTTCCGGCAGGTCGAACGGCGCGCGGTTGGTCTCCGCCAGCGCGGACACGAAGAAGATCACGAACATCGGCAGCAGCGGGATGGCGAACCATACCGTCTCCTGCGCGCGCACGATGTCCGACAGGTTCAGCGACCCGACGCACAGCAGCACGGTAATGATGACGAAACCGATGGATACCTCGTAGGAGACCATCTGCGCCGCCGAGCGCAGCGCGCCCAGGAACGGGTATTTCGAGTTCGACGCCCAGCCGGCCATGATGATGCCGTACACGCCCAGCGAGGAGATCGCGAACAGGTACAGGATGCCGACATTGATGTCGGCGATCACCATGCCGTCGCCGACCGGGATCACCGCCCAGGCCACCATCGCCAGGATGAAGGTCAGCATCGGCGCCATGATGAAGACGACACGGTTGGCGCCCGCCGGCAGGATCGTCTCCTTGGCGAACAGCTTCAGCCCGTCGGCCAGCGGCTGCAGCAGGCCGAACGGGCCGACCTTGGCCGGGCCGGTGCGCAGCTGCATGCCGGCGATCACCTTGCGTTCAGCCAGCGTCAGATAGGCCACTGCCACCAGCAGCGGCACCACGATGGCCAGAATCTGCGCCAGAATGATGATCAGCGGCAGTACATAGCCGTCCCAGAACTCAACCATGGGTCCCCGTCATCCCCTGCTCGTCGCCCGCATTCTTCAGCACGAAGGCCTCGGTGCACTTCGCCATCGTCGCCGAGGCGCGGCTGACCGGGTCCGTCATGTAGAAATTCCGGATCGGATAGGCGATGGCCGTATCCTCGATGATGCCGGCGGCGCCGAACGCGCCCCATTCGCCAGCCTCGGCATGCTCCACCCGGGCAAAGACCGGATAGTCCGCCACCAGCTTCTGGCGCAGTTCGATCAGCGAGTTGTACGGCAGTGTCTTGCCCAGCCGCTCCGACAGGGCGCGCAGGATCTTCCAGTCCTCACGCGCCTCGCCCGGCGGGAAGGCGGCCATCTTGCCGAGCTGCACCCGCCCCTCGGTATTGGCGTAGAGGCCTTCCTTCTCGGTATAGGCCGCGCCCGGCAGGATCACGTCGGCGACATGCGCGCCGCGGTCGCCATGATGGCCCTGATAGATCACGAAGGCGTTCTTCAGCCTGTCGGTGTCGATCTCGTCGGCGGCCAGCAGATAGACCGTCTCGATCTCACCCTTCTCAGCGCCTTCCAGGATGCCGGCGACATCCTTGCCGCCTTCGCCCGGCACGAAGCCGAGATCGAGGCCGGCAACGCGTGCGGCGGCCGTGTGCAGCACGTTGAAGCCGTTCCAGTCCTCGCGGACCATGTTCAGCTTCTCGGCTATCTCCCGTGCGGCCGCCAAGATCGCAGCGCCGTCGGCGCGGGTCAGGGCGCCCTGGCCGATCACGATCATCGGCCGCTCGGCCGCCTTCAGCACCTTGGCGAAGGCGTGCTTGCCGGAGACGAACTCCGACAGGATCGCCGGGCTGTCGCCCAGGAACTCCGCCTTGTAGGTCAGGTCCGCCGGCGCGCCGATGGAAGCCACCTTCAGACCGCCCGCCAGCCAGCGCTTGCGGATGCGCGCATTCAGGATCGGCGCCTCGGTGCGCGGGTTGGTGCCGACCAGCAGGATGGCGTCCGCCTGCTCGATGCCGGCGATGCCGGTATTGAAGATATAGCCGGCGCGCGGGCCCGCATTCAGCTTCGTGCCATCCTGACGGCAATCGAGACTGGCCGCCCCCAGCGCCGTCATGATGCCCTTCAGCGCATACATGGATTCGGCATCGACCGTATCGCCGGCGATCGCCGCCAGCTTGGCCGCCGGGGTCGCTCGTATCCGGTCGGCGACGGCCAGCAGCGCCTCGTCCCAGCTCGCCGGCTGCAGCTTGCCGTTCACGCGGACATAGGGGGTATCCAGACGCTGGCGCTTCAGCCCGTCGCAGGCATAGCGCGTCTTGTCGGAAATCCACTCCTCGTTCACATCCTCGTTCAGGCGCGGCAGCACGCGCAGCACCTCGGAGCCGCGGCTGTCCACCCGGATCGCGGAGCCGACCGCGTCCATCACATCGACGGTCTCGGTCTTCTTCAGCTCCCAAGGGCGCGCCACGAAGGCATAGGGCCGCGAGGTCAGCGCGCCGACCGGGCACAGATCGATCACATTGGCCGACAGCTCGGAGGCCAGCGCCTTTTCGAGATAGGTGGTGATCTGCATGTTCTCGCCGCGATAGACGGCGCCCAGATCGTCCACGCCCGCCACCTCGCTGGCGAAACGGATGCAGCGCGTGCAATGGATGCAGCGCGTCATGATCGTCTTGATCAGCGGCCCCATATGCTTGTCGGTGACCGCGCGCTTGTTCTCGTGATAGCGGCTGTCGCCCAGGCCATAGGCCATCGCCTGGTCCTGCAGGTCGCATTCGCCGCCCTGATCGCAGATCGGGCAATCCAGCGGATGGTTTGCCAGCAGGAATTCCATGACGCCGTTACGCGCCTTCTCCACGACCGGCGTGTCGGTCTTGATGACCATGCCGTCGGCGGCCGGAAAGGCACAGGAGGCGATGGGCTTCGGCGCCTTCTCCATCTCCACCAGGCACATGCGGCAATTGCCGGCGATGGACAGGCGCTCGTGATAACAGAAGCGCGGCACTTCCTTGCCGGCCACTTCGCAGGCCTGCAGCACGGTGGCCCCGGCAGGGACCTCGACTTCGATGCCGTCGACGATCAGTTTCGGCATGGATATTCCCCTACCCCTATCCTACTCGGCGGCCCGGGCGGAAACGCCGCCCTTGCGCGCATGGATACGCCGTTCCATTTCCGGCCGGAAATGCCGGATCAGCCCCTGGATCGGCCACGCGGCGGCGTCGCCCAGCGCGCAGATCGTATGCCCCTCGACCTGCTTGGTGACGTCTTCCAGCATGTCGATCTCGCCGATATCCGCCTCGCCGCGCACCATGCGCTCCATGACGCGCCACATCCAGCCCGTGCCCTCGCGGCACGGCGTGCACTGGCCGCAGCTTTCATGCTTGTAGAAATAGGACAGGCGGGCGATGGCCTTCACGATGTCGGTGGACTTGTCCATGACGATGACCGCCGCCGTGCCGAGGCCCGACCGCTTCTCGCGCAGCGTGTCGAAATCCATGAACAGCTCGTCGCACTGCTCGGCCGGCAGCACCGGCACGGAGGAACCGCCGGGGATCACCGCCAGCAGATTGTCCCAGCCGCCGCGCACGCCGCCGGCATGCTTTTCCAGCAGCTCGCGCAGCGGAATGCCCATCTCTTCTTCCACATTGCACGGCTTGTTCACATGGCCGGAAATGCAGAACAGCTTGGTGCCGGTGTTCTTCGGCCGGCCCAGCCCGGAGAACCAGGTCGCACCGCGCCGCAGGATGGTCGGCACCACCGCGATGCTCTCGACATTGTTCACCGTCGAGGGGCAGCCATAGAGGCCGACCGCCGCCGGGAAGGGCGGCTTCAGGCGCGGCATGCCCTTCTTGCCTTCCAGGCTCTCGATCAGCGCGGTTTCCTCGCCGCAGATATAGGCACCGGCGCCGCGATGCAGATACAGGTCGAAATCCCAGCCGGAACCGGCGGCGTTCTTGCCCAGAAGCCCGGCGTCATAGGCCTCGTCGATGGCGGCCTGCAGGCGCATCGCCTCGTTGTAGAACTCGCCGCGGATATAGATGTAGGCCGCATGCGCGCCCATCGCGAAGCTGGCGATCAGCGCACCCTCGATCAGCTTCTGCGGATCGTGGCGCATGATCTCCCGGTCCTTGCAGGTGCCGGGCTCCGATTCGTCGGCGTTGATGACCAGGTAATGCGGGCGCGGCCCGATCTCCTTGGGCATGAAAGACCATTTCAGGCCGGTCGGGAAGCCGGCGCCGCCGCGGCCGCGCAGCCCCGATTCCTTCACCTGGTCGATGATCCAGTCACGGCCCTTGGCGATGAAATCCTTGGTCTGGTCCCAGTCGCCGCGTTTGCGGGCAGCGGCAAGCTGCCAGCTTTCCTGACCGTACAGGTTGGTGAAGATGCGATCTTCGTCCTTCAGCATCAGACACTCGCCTCATCGCTATCCGAAGTATCGGCCTTCTTCTTGCTGGCCTTCTTCGCCGGCTTCATTTCCAGCAACGTGGTCGGACCGCCTTCCGGCGCCGAGAACTGGCGGCCGATCATCGAGCCGGCCGGCGGCACCTCGCCGCGCGACAGCTGATCGAGCAGCGTCTCCGTCGTCTCGGCGGTCATGTCCTCGTAGAAATCGTCGTTCACCTGCAGGATCGGCGCATTGGCGCAGGCCCCCAGGCACTCGACCTCGACCATCGAGAACTTGCCGTCCGCCGTCACCTCGCCGAAATCGATCCCCAGCTTGCGGCGGCAGGTCTCCACCACATCGTCGGAGCCGCGCAGCCAGCACGGCGTCGTGGTGCAGAGCTGCAGGTGGTAGGTCCCGACCGGCACCAGATGGAACATGGTGTAGAAGGTCGCGACCTCCATCACCCGCATCGGCGCCACGCCCAGGATCTCCGCGATATGCTCCATCGCCGCCTGCGGCACCCAGTTGTCGTGCTGGCGCTGCGCCAGATCGAGCAGGGGCAGAACGGCGGAAAGCTGGCGGCCTTCCGGGTACTTGGCGATGATCTTCTTGACCTGCGCCATGTTCTCCTTGGTGAAGGAGAAGCTGTCGGGCTGCTGCACCGTGGCGGTTGGCGCGGCGCTCATCGGTCGATCTCCCCGAAAACGATGTCGAGCGATCCCAGGACCGCGACGGAATCGGCCAGCATGTGACCCTTGCACATGTAGTCCATGGCGGCCAGGAACGGGAACCCCGGCGCGCGGATGTGGCAGCGGTAAGGCCGGTTGCTGCCATCGGCCACCAGATACACGCCGAACTCGCCCTTCGGCGCCTCGACCGCCGTGTAGGTCTCACCCGCCGGGACGTGGTAGCCCTCGGTATAGAGCTTGAAGTGATGGATCAGCGCTTCCATCGACTGCTTCATCTCGCCACGCTTCGGCGGTGCCACCTTCCGGTCGGTCGTCTTAACCGGGCCTTCTGGCATTTTTTCAATGGCCTGGCGCATGATCTTCAGGCTTTCACGCATCTCCGCCATGCGCACCAGATAGCGCGCGTAGCAGTCGCCCGTCTTGCCGATCACCACGTCGAAATCCATGTCGGCATAGGCGTCGTAGGGCTGCGACTTACGCAGGTCCCACGGCACGTTCGAGGCACGCAGCGACGGGCCGGAGAAGCCCCAGGCCTGCGCCTCCTCTGCCGACATGATGCCGATATCCACGGTGCGCTGCTTGAAGATGCGGTTCTCGGTCAGCAGGCTCTCGATATCGTCGATGATTTTCGGGAAAGTCTCTGTCCAGGCCAGGATGTCGTCGGCCAGTCCTGCCGGCAGGTCCTGATGCACGCCCCCCGGCCGGAAATAGGCCGAATGCAAGCGCGCGCCGCACACCCGCTCATAGAACTCCATCAGCTTCTCGCGCTCCTCGAAGCCCCAGAGCAGCGGCGTCATGGCGCCGACATCGAGCGCGAAGGTGGTGATGTTCAGCAGGTGGTTCAGGATGCGGGTGATCTCGGCATAGAGCACGCGGATATACTGCGCGCGCGCCGGCACTGTGATGCCCAGCAGCTTCTCGACCGCCAGCGCATAGGCATGCTCCTGGCACATCGGCGAGACGTAATCCAGCCGGTCGAAATAGGGCACGGCCTGCAGGTAGGTCTTGTACTCGATCAGCTTCTCGGTGCCGCGATGCAGCAGGCCGATATGCGGGTCGGCACGCTCGATGACCTCGCCGTCCATCTCCAGCACCAGGCGCAGCACGCCATGGGCGGCCGGATGCTGGGGGCCGAAATTCAGCGTCATCGGCTTGATCGTGACCTCAGCCATCAGGCATTCCCCCCATCCTGCGGGACATTGGCCTTTTCGTCGCCCGGAAGCTGGCGGGTCATGCCCTCCCACGGGCTGGTGAAATCGAAGGTCCGGAAATCCTGCACCAGCTTCACCGGCTCATAGACCACGCGCTTCTGCTCCTCGTCGTAGCGCACCTCGACATAGCCGGTCAGCGGGAAGTCCTTGCGCAGCGGATGCCCCTCGAAGCCATAGTCGGTGAGGATGCGACGCAGGTCGGGATGGTCGCTGAACAGCACGCCATAGAGGTCCCAGGTCTCGCGCTCGAACCAGTTGGCGCTGGGGAACACCCCGACGACCGACGGCACGGGCGTCGCCTCGTCGGTCGCCACCTTCACCCGGATGCGCTGATTGTGCTTCAGGCTCAATAGGTTATAGACCACCTCGAAGCGTTGCTCGCGGGCCGGGTAATCGGCGCCGCACACGCTGACCAGCACCTTGAACTGGCAATTGCTGTCGTCCCGCAGCAGGGTCATCAGCCGGATCAGCGAGGCCGGGCGCGTCCACAGGATCAGTTCGCCGGAGACGAACTCGCTGCGCTCCACCTCGTTCGCCGCGGCGCCCGCGATATAGTCGCCCAGATCGATCAATGCTTGGTTCATGATGCAGTCGCTAGCGATGAGAAGGGATCAGCGGGCAAAGCTGCTGGAACGCCCGATTTTCTTCTGCAGTTGCAGGATGCCGTAGAGCAGCGCCTCCGCTGTCGGCGGGCAGCCCGGTACGTAGATATCGACCGGCACCACACGGTCGCAGCCGCGCACCACCGAATAGGAATAATGGTAGTAGCCGCCGCCATTGGCGCAGCTGCCCATCGAGATGACGTAGCGCGGTTCCGCCATCTGGTCATAGACCTTGCGCAGGGCCGGCGCCATCTTGTTGCACAGCGTGCCGGCGACGATCATCACGTCGGACTGGCGCGGGCTGGGGCGGAACACGATGCCATAGCGGTCAAGGTCGTAGCGGCTGGCGGCGGTGTGCATCATCTCCACCGCGCAGCAGGCCAGGCCGAAGGTCATCGGCCACATGGAGCCGCTGCGGGCCCAGCCGATCAGCTTGTCCAGCTGGGCGACCACAAACCCCTTGTCGGAAATCTCATCGGTCACGCGACGCAGCAGCGCATCCTGCTCGGCGCCGGGCTGCAGCACGCCCTGCGGGCCCTGTGCGAGACCGTCACGCGGAAGAGTTACTCCCATTCCAGGGCTCCTTTCTTCCATTCATAGACGAAGCCGATGGTCAGGATGCCGAGGAAGACCACCATGGACCAGAAGCCGAACAGCCCGATCTCACCCAGGGATATAGCCCAGGGAAACAGGAAGGCGACCTCAAGGTCGAAGATGATGAACAGGATCGCCACCAGGTAAAAGCGCACATCGAACCGGCCGCGCGCATCGTCGAAAGCCTCGAACCCGCACTCATAGGCCGAAACCTTTTCCGAGTCGGGCCGCTGCGGCGCGACCAGATAGGAGGCAATGACCATCACGGCGGCCAAGCCAATGGCTACGCCGAGAAAGATCAGTATCGCCAGATACTCTTTCAGAAACTCTTCCATGCGATGCGGCCCTAGCGAGAACTCACCGGGTTGGCGGCGGGGCTATACCCCTGTTCCGTAATCCTGCGTCCCGTGCATTTGGCAGTCCGCCGTACACCGCCCTGACCCATGGCCATCGGACGGCGACTTCGTCAGCCATCGGATACGGGCGCCACTATACAGATGACATATGATTTGGCAAAGCAAACCGCACGCGGAACAGGGATTCAGGCGCGACATAACCGCCCGGAAGAAGGCCCAGAACGGCAAATGCGCCGCACACGGAAGTGGCGACGCATGGTCTGGTCGAAACGATGTTCATTTCCGAGGAAATGGCGGGAGTGACGGGGCTCGAACCCGCGACCTCCGGCGTGACAGGCCGGCACTCTAACCAACTGAGCTACACCCCCGCGACAGGGCCCCTCGTGAAAGGGAGCCTTGAAATAGCGTCTCACCCGATGGGTGTCAACGATCTTTCTCGGCCTTGAAACAGATTGTCCGACGCTAAAGTAGAAGCCCTTGCGGGCCGCTCCGACGCGGACGGAAATGGTGGGCGATGACGGGATCGAACCGCCGACATTCTCGGTGTAAACGAGACGCTCTACCGCTGAGCTAATCGCCCTCACCATCCGGTATCAGCGCGTGTGGCGCTGAAATAAAAATCACGCCAGGAGAAGCCCCGCTGGCGTGATTTCTAAGCCCCTAAACGGAACGCGATTTAGTTGATCGCGTCCTTCAGACCCTTGCCAGCCTTGAACTTCGGCTGCTTGGAAGCCGGGATCTTGATCTTCTCACCGGTCCGCGGGTTACGACCTTCGCTGGCCGCGCGCGCCGAAACGGCAAAAGTACCGAAGCCGACGAGGCGAACCTCATCACCAGACTTCAGTGCAGCAGTAATCGAATCGAAAACAGCATCGACCGCCTTGCCGGCATCGGCCTTGGTCAGCCCGCTGTTCTCCGCGACCGCAGCCACGAGTTCATTCTTATTCACGTCGGCCCCCCTCGCAATCCTCAAAAAAAGAAAGGCGTATACAAATCAACGCCCAAGAACGCCACAAGGCATCCTTAAGACCGGAAGACTGTAAATCGCAGAATCCGTCTGCGTCAATCGCCAAGCCGCAGAAATCCGCAGTTTCCTGACGTTTTCTGGGGATAAATGCAAGTTTGTCGCATATTCCGGCATGCTTTCCTCCCTGGAGGCGCAAAAAATCGGCCCCGGTCACGAGGACACGGGGCCGATTCCAGAACATATGGCAGGTAGATCGGGATCAGTGAGTCGTCAGACCGCCCCGATCTTCCTCGCCTGCCGGCCGGGAAACCGGCTCGACCTTGCTCTCATCCCATTCGATGGGAGTCAGCGCCTGGCTCAGCGCCACCTTCAGAACCTCATCGATGTTGGAGCATGGGATAATCTCCATGCCCTTCTTCACATTGTCCGGAATATCCGCCAGATCCTTCTCATTCTCTTGAGGGATCAGCACGGTCTTCAGGCCGCCGCGAAGGGCTGCGAGCAGTTTCTCCTTCAGGCCGCCGATCGGCAGCACCCGGCCACGCAGCGTGATCTCGCCGGTCATGGCGACATCGCGGCGCACCGGAATACCGGTCAGCACCGAGACAATCGCTGTCACCATGGCAACACCGGCCGAGGGGCCATCCTTGGGCGTGGCGCCTTCGGGAACGTGGACGTGAATGTCCTTCTTCTCGAAGATCGTCGGCTTGATCCCGAAGGCGATGGAGCGCGACTTCACGAAGGATTCGGCAGCGTGCACCGATTCCTTCATCACATCGCCCAGCTTGCCGGTCGCGGCCACCTTGCCCTTGCCGGGCAGCGTCACCGCCTCGATCGACAGCAGCTCGCCGCCAACCTCGGTCCAGGCGAGGCCAGTCACCACGCCGACCGCATCCTCAAGCTCCGCCTCGCCGAAGCGGAACTTCCGCACGCCGGCATACTTGTCGAGGTTCTCGCTGGTGACCTCGATGGTCTCCTTGCCTTCGGACAGGATTTCCTTCACCGCCTTGCGCACCAGGTTCGCGATCTCGCGTTCCAGGCTACGCACGCCTGCTTCCCGCGTGTAATAGCGGATCAGGTCACGCAGTGCGCCATCGGTGATCGACCATTCGGCCGGCTTCAGACCGTTCTCCGATACCTGCTTGGCAATCAGGTGGCGGCGCGCGATCTCCACCTTCTCATCTTCGGTGTAGCCGGGGATGCGGATGACCTCCATGCGGTCGAGCAGCGGCTGCGGCATGCGCAGCGTGTTCGCCGTGGTCACGAACATCACATCCGAGAGATCATATTCGACCTCCAGATAATGGTCGGAGAAGGTCCCGTTCTGCTCCGGGTCCAGCACCTCCAGAAGCGCGGAGCTGGGGTCGCCGCGCCAGTCGGCACCCAGCTTGTCGATCTCGTCCAGCAGGAACAGCGGGTTCGAGGTCTTCGCCTTCTTCATGCCCTGGATCACCTTGCCCGGCATGGAGCCGATATAGGTGCGCCGGTGGCCGCGTATTTCCGCCTCGTCACGTACGCCGCCCAGGCTGATGCGCACGAAATTGCGGCCCGTCGCCTTCGCCATGGACTTACCCAGCGAGGTCTTGCCCACACCCGGAGGACCGACGAGGCACAGGATCGGCCCCTTGATCTTGCCGACGCGCTGCTGCACGGCGAGATATTCCAGGATGCGTTCCTTCACCTTCTCGAGCCCGTAGTGATCGGAGTCGAGAACCTCCTGCGCCAGCTTGATGTCCTTCTTGACCTTGCTGCGCTTCTTCCACGGAATCGACAGCATCCAGTCGAGATAGTTTCGCACCACCGTCGATTCGGCGGACATCGGGCTCATCGAGCGCAGCTTCTTCAGCTCCGCCATGGCCTTGTCGCGGGCTTCCTTGCTGAAGCGGGTCTTCTTGATCCGCTCCTCCAGCTCGGCCACCTCGTCGCGGCCATCCTCGCCCTCGCCCAGTTCCTTCTGAATGGCCTTCATCTGCTCATTCAGATAGTACTCGCGCTGGGTCTTCTCCATCTGCCGCTTCACGCGGTTACGGATGCGCTTCTCCACCTGCAGCACGCCGATCTCGCCTTCCATGAAGGCAAAGATCTTCTCCAGCCGCTCGGCGATGGAGTTGGTCTCCAGCAGCTGCTGCTTGTCGGCGATCTTGAGCGCCAGATGCGAAGCAACCGTATCGGCCAGCTTGCTGGGGTCGTCGATCTGGTTGATCGACACCAGCACCTCCGGCGGGATCTTCTTGTTCAGCTTGATGTACTGCTCGAACTGCGTCACCGCGGCCCGCGACAGCGCCTCCAGCTCCTGCCGTTCGGTGGCGACATCGTCGAACACCTCGGCATACGCCTGGAAGAAGTCCGGATTGTCGGTGAAGCTCTTGATCCGGGCACGCTGGCCGCCCTCGACCAGCACCTTCACGGTCTGGTCCGGCAGCTTCAGCAGCTGCAACACGGTACCGATGGTACCAACCTGATAGATGTCGCCGGACTGCGGATCATCCTGGCTGGCATCCTTCTGCGTCACCAGCATGATCTGCTTGTCGTCGCGCATCACATCTTCGAGCGCGCGGACCGACTTTTCGCGCCCGACGAAAAGGGGAACGATCATATGCGGGAACACCACGATGTCCCGCAGCGGGAGAACCGGATACGTACCGCCACGCGATTGTTCGTACATTCTACCTCATTTCGACCTTGTCCCGCCGGGAGGATAGCCGCTTCAAGAGGTGGGGAAGCGGCGGAAATGGCGCGGGATTTCAGATCGACCTTTCGCCTATTCAGATGGCCTTTGTTTTGGCCCGTTCAAGAGCGTGGCAGCACCACACATCGTCCGTCAAGACGGAACAGCCACAACCCCTTGTTTAGGGGTTGTGGCTGGTCCCGATTTCGATGATTTGGGCTGCCGCAAGCACCGTCACGCGCTTGTGTTGGCGTCCTTGCTGCGCTCCCGGCTGTGGACGTAGAGCGGTGCAACCTTGCTCTCGACCACCTCGCGGTTGATGACGATCTCGTCGATGTCCTCCATGCCCGGCAGGTCGAACATCGGATCGAGCAGGATGCCCTCCATGATCGAGCGCAGGCCGCGTGCACCGGTCTTGCGCTGGATCGCCTTCTGCGCGATGGCGCGCAGCGCGTCCTCGGCGAAAGTCAGGTGCACATCCTCCATCTCGAACAGGCGCTGATACTGCTTCACCAGCGCGTTCTTCGGGCTGGTCAGGATGTCCACCAGCGCGTTCTCGTCCAGATCCTCCAGCGTCGCGAGGACCGGCAGACGGCCGATGAATTCGGGGATCAGGCCGAACTTCAGCAGATCCTCCGGCTCGACCTCGCGCAGCACATCGCCGGTGCGGCGCTCGTCCGGCCCCTGCACATCGGCGCCGAAGCCAATTGAGGTGCCCTTGTTGCGCTGCCCGATGATCTTCTCCAGGCCGGAGAAGGCACCGCCGCAGATGAACAGGATGTTGGTCGTGTCCACCTGCAGGAATTCCTGCTGCGGATGCTTGCGCCCGCCCTGCGGCGGCACGGAGGCGACGGTGCCTTCCATGATCTTCAGCAAGGCCTGCTGCACACCCTCGCCCGACACGTCGCGGGTGATCGACGGATTGTCGGACTTGCGCGAAATCTTGTCGACCTCGTCGATATAGACGATGCCGCGCTGCGCCCGCTCGACATTATAGTCGGCGGCCTGAAGCAGCTTCAGGATGATGTTCTCGACATCCTCGCCGACATAGCCAGCCTCAGTCAGCGTGGTCGCATCGGCCATGGTGAAGGGCACATCGATGATGCGCGCCAGCGTCTGCGCCAGCAGCGTCTTGCCGCAGCCGGTCGGGCCGACCAGCAGGATGTTCGACTTGGCCAGCTCGACATCGCCATTCTTCGCGCCATGCGCCAACCGCTTGTAGTGGTTGTGCACGGCAACGGACAGCACGCGCTTTGCATGCGCCTGCCCGATGACATAGTCGTCCAGCACGGTCCGGATTTCCGTTGGCGTCGGAATGCCGTCACGCGATTTGACGAGGCTGCTCTTGTGCTCCTCGCGGATGATGTCCATGCACAGCTCGACGCATTCATCGCAGATGAAAACGGTCGGGCCCGCAATCAGCTTGCGGACCTCGTGCTGGCTCTTGCCGCAAAAGGAGCAGTAAAGCGTGTTCTTCGAATCGCCGCCGCCGGATTTGCTCATCTTAACTCCGTGGGGTCACGTGCGCTTAATATTCTATGTTAGACGCAGCGTTCCGCTACGCTCAACGTGAAAAAACGCGGCTGCGCGTCGTTTTCGTTACAGCCGGCTTCACGCGATCAACAGGATTCAAATGGGTTACGGATCGCGCCAGGTAAAGGCACAAGCCGTAACCCATTGATGCCTATTTCTTTTCTTCGCCCTCAGGAATGGCGCGCCGTGACACGACCTCGTCGATCAGGCCGAAATTCTTGGCTTCTTCGGCCGACATAAAACGGTCACGCTCCAGCGTCTTTTCGATCTCTTCGATCGGCTGGCCGGTGTGATCGGCGTAAATCCGGTTCAGTCGGGCGCGGATCGAGAGGATCTCGCGGGCCTGGATTTCGATGTCTGTCGCCTGCCCCTGGGCACCGCCGGAGGGCTGATGCACCATCACGCGGGAATGCGGCAGGCAGAAGCGCTTGCCCTTGGCGCCCGCGGTCAGCAGCAGCGAGCCCATGGAGGCCGCCTGGCCGATGCACAGGGTGGAAACGTCGGGCCGGATATACTGCATGGTGTCGTACATCGCGAGGCCGGAGGTGACCACACCGCCCGGCGAATTGATGTAGAGCGCGATATCCTTGGTCGGATTCTCGGATTCCAGGAACAGCAGCTGGGCGCAGATCAGGCTGGATACGCCATCATGGACCTGCCCCGTCAGGAAGATGATCCGCTCTTTCAGCAGACGGGAATAGATGTCGTAGGCACGCTCGCCCCGGTTGGTCTGCTCGACCACCATCGGGACCAGGGTGTTCATGTAGACGTCAATCGGATCACGCTCACGCATCATCAGTCGGGTGCTTTCCTGCTTCGGACCGGAACCGCCGGGCGCCCTGCCCGGCGGCGTTGGCATCATGTCATGGGAATTTGGCCCGCAACAAGCCCGGCTTCAAGCGCCGGCTCACTCCGACTTCGCGGCGGCCTTCTTGGTGGTCTTCTTCGGCTTGGCTTCCGCGTCTTCCGCCTTCGTCTCCTTGGCGTCCTTGTCGGCAGCCTTGGTCTTCTTGGCAGCGGTCTTCTTCGCCGGCTTCTTCTTGCCGGAATCGGCCTCCTCGCCATCCTCGTCGATCGGCTTGAACAGCTCTTCCGGCGTCACGGTCTTGTCCGACACCTTCGCCATCTCGAGGATGAAGTCGATGATCTTCTCCTCGAACAGCGGGGCGCGCAGATTGGCCAGCGCCTGCGGGTTGCCGCGATAGAATTCGATCACCTGACGCTCCTGTCCCGGAT
This sequence comes from Oceanibaculum indicum P24, assembly GCF_000299935.1. NCBI lineage: Bacteria > Pseudomonadati > Pseudomonadota > Alphaproteobacteria > Rhodospirillales > Oceanibaculaceae > Oceanibaculum > Oceanibaculum indicum. The sequence goes on from NZ_AMRL01000004.1 coordinate 131,900, forward strand.
AGCGGCTGGCCTCCTGGATCATCGCGCGCTGCACCTCTTCGTCAGCGACATCAATGTTGTTCAGCCGGCCGACCTCGGAGAGCAGCAGGCCGAGGCGGACGCGACGCTCGGCGATGGTGCGATATTCCGCCTTCTCCTCGTCGCTCAGCTTCTCGTCCACGGCGTGCTTATGACCATGATCATGGTCGTGATCGTGCCCATGGTCATGATCGTGATGATGATGGTCGTGGTCATGATCGTGGTCATGATCATGATCGTGCGCATGGTCGTGGTCGTGATCATGGCCGGCACCGGCGACCTGGCGCACGATGGTCTCGTACTCCGCATCCAGCATGCCCTGCGGCACCTCAAAGCTGTGCGACTCGGCCAGCTTGTCGAGCAGACGGCGCTTCACCTTGGTGCGCGCGGCCTGCTTGTACTCGCCCTCGATCTGCTGGCGGATCGCCGCCTTCACGCCGGCCAGGTCATCGAAGCCCAGGGTCTTGGCGAACTCGTCATTGATCTCGACCGGGATCGGTTCGTGCAACTCCTTCACCTCGACAGTGAACACGGCTTCCTTGCCGGCGAGTTCGGCATTGCCGTACTCCTCGGGGAAGGTCACCTTCACCTCTCGGGTATCGCCCGGCTTGGCGCCGACCAGCTGGTCCTCGAAACCGGCGATGAAGGTGTTAGAGCCCAGGGTCAGGCGCGCGCCCTCGCCCTTCAGCCGGTCATCATCCTTGCCTTCCAGCTTGCCGGTGAAGTCGATCACCACCACGTCGCCGCTCTTCACAGCGCGCTTCTTCTCGACCGGCTTGGTCTGCTGGTTCTGCTCGGCAATACGGGACATCGCCTGCTCGATCTCATCCTCGGCGATCTCGGCGGTCTCGCGCTCGACCTCAATGGTGGAGAAATCGACCGGCACAATCTCCGGCATGACCTCGACCTTCAACTTGTATTCGAGGTCGGCCCCCTCGTCGAACTTCTCGATCTCGATCTGCGGCTGCATGGCCGGACGGACATTGTTCTCGGCCAGCGCCTGGCTGGAGCTGTCCTGCACCACCTGCTCCAGCACTTCCCCCATCACCGAGGCGCCGAAGCGCTTCTTCACCAGCGTCAGCGGCACCTTGCCGGGGCGGAAGCCCGGCAGGTTGACCATCCCCTGCACTTCCGCGAGACGGATATTCAGCTTTTCCTCGATGTCCTTGGCGGCGACGACCACCTTGAATTCACGGGTCAAGCCGGCGGACTGCGTCTGGGTGATTTCCATGGGGCTCTCGAATCGTTCTCGTCTGGGGCCGCGACGGGCGGCGGTGTCTCGTCGAATCTCTATAAGCGCGCTGTCCGGAACGGCAATCCAGCCTGATATGGCATGGTGCGGGCGGAGGGACTTGAACCCCCACGGCTTTCGCCACAGGAACCTAAATCCTGCGTGTCTACCAATTTCACCACGCCCGCCCGGGACGCCGCACCGGTCGGGATCGCGACACGCCAGCCGAGAGGCCAAGAGCCAAGCAGCCAGACGCTATCGCCGCTCTCCCGAGCAACGCTAAGGGGGCGCTTGTATACCAATTGCCGGGACGCGGCAACACCCGCTCAAAAGCCGGCTACAGGATTCCGTCGCAACCGCTGCAGCAGGCCCGGCAGCCGGTCCGGAATATCCTCGGCGATCAGCCCTGCCGACGCTGTCCCCGCGGCGGCGCCATGCAGCCAGACCGCGGCGCACGCCGCCTCGAAGGCCGGCATGCGCTGCGCCAGAAGCCCCAGCACCAGCCCGGCCAGCACATCGCCGCTGCCCGCCGTCGCCAGGTCGGCCGGCGCATTGTCGTTGATCGCCGCCTTGCCATCGGGTGCCGCGATGACCGTGTCCGATCCCTTCAGGACCAGCACCGCACCCAGCCGCCGCGCCGCTTCCCGTGCACGGGCCAGCCTGTCGCCCTCAATATCAGGGAACAGTCGCGTGAACTCCCCCTCATGCGGGGTCAGCACGCACGGCCCCTGGATCAGCCCGGCCAACGCCTCAGCATCGTCGGCAAAGGCGCTGATCGCTTCGGCATCCAGCACGCAGAACCGGCCGGTCGCCAGCATGGCGGCAACGGACTCACCTACCTCTGGCCCACTGCCCGCTCCGGGCCCGACCAGCAGCGCATTGCGGCGCGGATCGCGCAGGATGTCAGCCAGTGCCGCCCTGTCCGGGCATTCCAGAACGATGGCGCCCGGATGATCCGCGGCGTAGATGGCAGCGGTGCCCGGCGGCACGGCAAGGCTGACCAGCCCTGCCCCGATGCGCCGCGCAGCCTGCGCCGCCAGCCTGCCGGCGCCAGTCATCGGCCCGCCCAGAATCAGCGCATGGCCGCGATGATATTTGTGCGTCTCGCCGCGCGGCACGGGCAGGCTGTCCAGCCACAGGGCGGGGCCATTGCGCCAGCAGCTGGGCTTAATCTCGTCCAGCACCATATCGGGAATGCCGATGGGGGCGATCTCGACAGGGCCGCAGAGATCGCGCCCGGGCAGCAGCAGATGGCCCGGCTTGGCGCGGAAGAAGCTGACCGTCAGCGCCGCCTGCGGCGCATAGCCCAGAACCGCCCCGCTATCGCCGGAGACACCGCTCGGCACATCGATGGCGACGATGGGCAGGCCACGTGCTTCTGCCGCCTGTAGCGCCGCGCGCGCAGCACCCTCCACCGGCTTCGACAGGCCGGCACCGAACAGCGCGTCGATGACGAGGCCAACCTCATCCCAACCGATGCCGTCGATACCGATGACCGGACCAGTCCAGCGCGCCGCCATCGCCGCTGCATCGCCTTTTAGAGTCTCGGGCGGCGTCAGGACGGCAATTGTCACCGGCCAGCCGGCCTGTGCCAGCAGGCGCGCAGCGACATAGCCGTCGCCGCCATTATTGCCCGGCCCTGCCAGCACCAGCACCGGCCGGGGCGACCAGCGCCGGCGAATCGCCTCCGCGACCGCCCTGCCCGCCGCCTCCATCAGATCGAGGCTGGAAACACCGCCCGCCATCGCTGCCCGGTCCGCCGCATACATCTGGGCAGTGGTCAGCAGGGCGAGCGGGCCGGCTTTCATGTCTACTTCCCGCCGGTGATATCGGCCACGGCGCGCACTTTGGCCAGCGCCCCGTCGCGCAGGAAGGCGACATCCGCGCCATCCAGCACCAGATCGAAGCCCTGGCCGAACAGGGTGCGGGCGTCGTACTCCGGCGTCGGGATGATGCCGATCAGCTTGCCGGCCTGCTTCACTGCCGCCTTCACGCCGTCAATGGCCTTGCGCACCTCGGGATGGTCCGGCTGGCCGAAATAGCCAAGGCTGGCGGAGAGATCCATCGGCCCGACGAAGATCAGGTCGATGCCATCGGTGCCGGCAATGGCCGCAGCATTCTCGACACCTGCTCTTGTTTCGATCTGCGCCATGATCAGCAGCTCATCCACCGTCTTCTCCAGATAGGCGGCAAGGTCGGTGCCATAGCGGGAGGCGCGCACGATGGGATAGGCGATGCCGCGCACGCCGCGCGGCGGGTAGCGGCAGGCGGCGACTGCGGCCTGCGCCTCCGCGCCCGTGCTGATGGCGGGGATCATCACACCCTCGGCGCCGGCATCCAGGATGCGCTTCAGATAGACCGTATCGTTCCACGGTACGCGCACCATCGCCGGGCAGCCGCCCGCGTTTGCCGCCTGCATCTGCTGGATCGCCGCCGTGATATCGCCTGGCCCGTGCTCGCAATCGATCAGCACCATGTCGAAGCCGGCACGGGCGCAGATTTCCGCCGACATGCCGTTCGCCATGTTGAGAAAGCAGCCAAGGGCCGGCCGGCCCGCCTGCAAGCTGTGCTTCAGCGGCGTGTTCTGGGTCACCTTATTGTTCCTCCCCCTGCATTACAGACGCTTCATGCATAGGCCGGGCAAAACGGCCTGACAAGCGCACGCGAGGGCAGGTCTGCGCTGCACCGGTCACGGCATCGGCATGTCCAGTTCATGAAACCGTCCGCAACTCTTCACACCCCCGCAACCGCCCTGCAATGCCGACGTAACTGCCGCCGTTTAATCGGGACAGGATCGGGCGATTGCGGCCCGCTGAGGCTTAAGAGGGGGAACTCAAATGGCCTATACGCTTCAAATCCTGCACGCTTCCGACCTGGAAGGCGGTGTCGATGCCATCAGCCAGGCGCCGAATTTCGCCGCCATCGTCGATTATCTGGAAGATACCTACGCGAACACCATCGTACTGTCCGCGGGCGACAATTTCATTCCCGGCCCGTTCTTCAACGCGGCAGCCGACTCCTCGGTCGCGGCAACGCTGAACTCGGTCTATACGCAGCTCTATGGCCAGACCTTCTCGGGCCTGTCCACCGGTTCCGGTCGCCTCGACATCGCGATCATGAACACCATCGGGTTCGACGCCTCGGCGCTCGGCAACCATGATTTCGACGCCGGCACGGACGGGCTGCAGTCAGTGATCTCCGCCAGCCTGGGCAGCAGCACGGCCAATACCGGCTGGCTGGGCACCATGTTCCCGTATCTCAGCGCCAATCTGGATTTCTCTGCCAATAGCGGGCTGAACGCGCTGTACAGCAGCACATTGCAGCAGAACACCGCCTTCCAGTCGCTGAATGCGCAAGGCGAACTCGTCTCCGGCGCGCCGAAGCTGGCGGCCTCCACCATCATCGAGCGCGACGGCGAGCAGATCGGCGTGGTCGGCGCGACGACGCAGTTGCTGGCCTCGATCTCCTCGCCCGGCACCGTCTCCGTCGAGAGCGGTGGCAGCAACGACATGGCCGCGCTGGCCGCGATCATCCAGCCGGAGATCGACGCGATGCTGGCCGCCGGCATCAACAAGATCATCCTGGTCAGCCACCTGCAGCAGATTTCGCTGGAAAAGGAACTGGCCGGCCTGCTGAAGGGCGTGGACGTCATCATCGCCGGTGGTTCCGACACGCTGCAGGCCGATGCCGAGGACGTCTCGCGCGGCCTGAAGGACGGCGACACGCCGGCCGAGACCTATCCGTTCCTCACCACCAATGCCGACGGCGACCCGGTCGCCATCGTCAGCACCGATGGTGAATACAGCTATGTCGGCCGGCTGGTCGTCACCTTCGACGATAATGGCGTGCTCGACGCCTCCAGCATCGACGCCAATGTCAGCGGCGCCTTCGCCGCCACTACGGAGCAGGTCGAGGCACTGTACGGCACGGCGGACGCCTTCGCCGACGGCAGCAAGGGCGATCTGGTGCAGGAACTGACCAGCGCGGTCAGCACCATCGTCACCGCGCAGGACGGCAATGTCTTCGGCAACACCGATGTCTATCTAAACGGCGTGCGCGGCTCCGTCCGTACCGAGGAAACCAACCTCGGCAATTTGACCGCCGACGCCAACCTCTATGTCGCGCAGCAGACCGACAGCAGCGTGCTGGTGTCGATGAAGAATGGCGGCGGCATTCGTGCTGCCATCGGCCAGGTCAGCGAGACCTCGCCCGGCGTGTACGAACTGTCCCCGCCGGAGGCCAACGCGCTCTCCGGCAAGGAGGCCGGCCAGGTCTCCCAGCTCGACATCCTGAACGCGCTGCGCTTCAACAACGCGCTGTCGGTGGTCACCGTCACCGCCGATCAGCTGAAGCAGCTTGTCGAGCATTCGGTCGCCGCGTCCGGCGGCAGCGCCACGCCGGGCCAGTTCGGCCAGTGGGGCGGCATCCGCTTCAGCTACGACACCAGCCTGGAAGCCGGCAGCCGGGTGCAGAACCTGGCTATCGTCAATGATGACGGGTTCATCGTCGATGTCATCGTGCAGAATGGCGAGCTGGCGGGCGATGCCGGCCGGGCCATCCGCATGGTGACGCTGAGCTTCCTGGCCGATGGCGGCGACAGCTATCCGCTGGACGATTTCATTGCCGCCAACCCGACCTTCGCGAACCGGGTCGATCTCGCCGATACGCTGACCGAGGCCGGGCTCGCCACCTTCGCCGATCCGGGCACGGAACAGGACGCGCTGGCCGAATATCTGGCGGCCTTCCACAGCACCACGCCTTATGCAGAGGCCGATACGGCCGCCAGCCTGGACATCCGCATCCAGAACCTGTCGGTGCGCAGCGATAGCGTCCTGACCGAGCAGCGCAACGGCACCAACGGCGCCGACACCATCAATGGCGGCGACTACAATGACAACATCCGCGGCGGGGCCGGCAACGACTCGCTGACCGGCGGTGCGGGCAACGACACCATCGAAGGCGGCGACGGTAATGACATCATCGACCTTCGGGCCGACAGCGGCGTAACGGTCGCCAATGGCAACCGCAATGCCGACACCATTCTGGGCGGCGATGCCGGCGAGGTGCTGCGCGGCGGCAAGGGCCATGACTCGATCGATGGTGGGGCCGGCAATGACCTGATCTATGGCGGTCAGGGCAACGATACGCTGGCCGGCGGCAGCGGTGTGGATTTCTTCCTGTTCGAGGCGTCCAGCGGCACCGATGTCATCACCGACTTTCAGGCCGGCACCGACAAGCTGTTCGTCACCTCCAACGCCAATGGCAACAGCATCTTCACGGCCGAGCAGCTGCTGGCGGCGGCGGTGAACAGCAGCGGTAATGTGGTGATCGAGCTGGGCGGCGAGAACAGCGTCACGCTGCAGGGCGTCACCCTGGCCCAGCTGACGGTGGCGGATTTCGCCGTCGCCTGATCGGCCCAGCCAGAAATACACAAGGCGCGTCGGACCCGTCCGGCGCGCCTTTTTCTATCAGGCAAATCTTGAGAATAGTGGGGCGAGCTACGGGGTTCGAACCCGTGACCTCATGGACCACAACCATGCGCTCTAACCAACTGAGCTAAGCCCGCCACCGTGGGAGCGCCTTGGTACCCGAACGCCCCTTTCCGGTCAAGAACCAGATGCAGGATTCTTGAGGGTCAGGCTGCCTGCCTGCCGAAGTGCCGCGCCAGCCGGTCCAGGGCCTCGTCCAGCACCGCGTCCTGCTTGGAAAAGCAGAAGCGTGCCGTGGTGCGCACAGCACTTTCCTGGTCCTGATAGAAGGCGGAAACCGGGATCGCGGCGACGCCCGCCTCCTCGATGATATGGCGGCAGAACTCCGCATCGTCGCCTGCAAAGCCCAGCGGCGCGAAACCGGCATTCACGAAATAGGTGCCCTGGCAGGGCTGCACCGCAAAGCCGATCCGCCGCAGCCCCTCCGAGAACCGGTCGCGCTTGGCCTGCATGGAGGCGGCAAGGCCGGTGAAATAGCTGTCATCCTGCGTTAGCCCGAAGGCCACCGCGCGCTGCAGATTGGGCGCCGTGGTGAACACCAGAAACTGGTGGCATTTGGAGATCGGCTGCAGCAGCGCCGGACACGCCGTCACATAGCCGACCTTCCAGCCGGTCAGCGAGAAGGTCTTGCCGGCCGACCCGATGCGCACGCAGCGCTCCCGCATGCCGGGCAGCGTCATCAGCGGGTGATGCGTCAGCCCGTCGAAGACAATGTGCTCATAGACTTCGTCGCACACCGCATAGGCATCATGCTTCTTCACCAGATCGGCGATGAAGCCCAGCTCCTCCCGGCTGAACACCTTGGCTGCCGGGTTCATCGGGCTGTTCAGCAGGATCAGCTTGGTCTTGTCGGAGAACGCCGCCGCCAACGCCTCGTAAGGCAGTTCCCAGCGCGGCGGCTCGACCCGCACCAGCTTCGGGATGCCGCCGGCACGGCGGATGATCGGCAGGTAGCAATCGTACAGCGGCTCGATCAGCACCACCTCGTCGCCCGGCTCAATCAGCCCGAACAGGCAGGAGGCCAGCGCCTCGGTGGCGCCCGAGGTCACCATCGTCTCGGTCTGCCAGTCCACATCCAGATTGTAGAAGCGCTTGTTGTGCGCGGCGACGGCCTGGCGCAGTTCCGGCACGCCCATCATCGGCGGATACTGGTTCGGGCGGTCGGCCAGCGCCGCCTGCGCGGCGGCCACCACCTCCGACGGGCCGTTATCGTCCGGGAAGCCCTGTCCCAGATTGATCGCCCCCTTCTCCATCGCCAGCCGCGACATCACCTCGAACACGGTGGTCCCGTAACCGGAAAGGATGGCATTGGCTGGCTTCATCGCAAGGCTTCCCTTGGCTGGTACCGAAAAAGGGCAAGTTTCCTAGCATGAAGTAGTGGCGCCGGCCATGCGGTTTTCGGCTTCTCCGCCGCGCATGGCATGCGGCATAGTGGCGGCCAACAATAACCAGCCTTCCAGGAAACGACCCCGCCATGGCCACCACTCTCGACGCCACTGCAATCGACGCCCCCACGCTTGCCGCCCGCATGTCCACGCTGGGCACCGAGACCGCCTTCGAGGTTCTGGCCCGCGCCGGCCAGCTTGCCGCGCAGGGCAAGGACATCATCAATCTGGGCATCGGCCAGCCGGATTTCCGCACGCCCGACCACATTGTGGAGGCGGCCTGCAAGGCGCTGCGCGACGGGCATCATGGCTACACGCCGGCGGCCGGCATCCCGGCGCTGCGCGAGGCGGTTGCCGCCGACATCCAGCGCAGGATTGGCGTCGGGATCGATCCCGGCCAGGTGCTGATCGTGCCGGGCGGCAAGGTGACGATGTTCTTCGTTGCCATGCTTTATGGCGAGCCTGGCGTGGAGATCATGTACCCGAACCCGGGTTTCCCGATCTATGAGTCGGTGATCCGCTTCTCCGGCGCCACCCCGGTGCCGATCCCGCTGCTGGAGGAGAATGGCTTTGCCTTCTCCGCCGAGGATGTTCTGTCACGGATCACCCCGAAGACCCGCCTGATCATGCTGAACAGCCCGGCCAACCCGACCGGTGGCGCGGTGCCGAAGGAGGAGATGGACAAGCTGGTGAAGGGCCTGCTCGACCATCCGACCGTCACCATCATGAGCGACGAGATTTATGGCCAGATGCTCTATGACGGGCGCCAGCATGTCAGCATGCTCTCCTACCCCGAAATCCGCGACCGGGTGATCCTGCTGGATGGCTGGTCGAAGACCTACGCCATGACCGGCTGGCGGCTGGGCTACAGCGTGTGGCCGAAGGCCGTGCTGCCGCATGCCGAGAAGCTGGCGGTGAACTGCCATTCCTGCGTGAACGCCGCCACGCAATATGCCGGCATCGCCGCACTGACCGGCCCGCAGGATGCCGTCCATGCCATGGTGAAGGCGTTCGACGAGCGCCGTCGCGTCATTGTTTCCGAGCTGAACCAGATTCCCGGATTCCGCTGTGTCGAACCGGGCGGCGCCTTCTATGCCTTCCCCAATGTCGAGGGGACCGGCATCGCCACCAAGCAGCTGCAGACCAGGCTGCTGGAGGAAGCAGGCGTCGCCGTTATCGCCGGCACCAGCTTCGGCAAATATGGCGAGGGCTATCTGCGATTCTCCTACGCCAACAGTACGGAGAACATTCGGGAGGCAATGGCGCGCATCCGCAGGCTGCTCTCTGCCTGATGATGGCGCGATATTAGGCACACGAAGATTAAAATTTAGTCGAACAATTGCCTATTTCGTGTGCAGAATGACGAAATATCGTCCGATTCCCGCAACCGGCGGCAAGGTCACAGGGCGAGGGTGCAGGCGATTCCGCGATTCCGGCAAGCTGGCACGAGTCCTGCTATCAGATGACAAACCTCGGGCGGCGGGACCTGTTCCCCGGAGCTGTTTTCCCGGAACTGTTTCGGTATCTCCCGACGGCCTTAGCCGCAGACGACGAAAAGAGAAGCGCAGATGAAAAAAGTCGAAGCCATCATCAAGCCGTTCAAGCTGGACGAAGTGAAGGAGGCGCTGCACGAGGTCGGCATCCAGGGCATCACCGTGACCGAAGCCAAGGGTTTCGGCCGGCAGAAGGGGCACACCGAGCTATATCGGGGTGCCGAATATGTCGTGGACTTCCTGCCCAAGGTAAAGATCGAGATCGTGATGGAGGATTCGATGGTCGAACGCGCCGTCGAAGCCATCCAGCAGGCGGCCCAGACCGGCCGCATCGGCGACGGGAAGATTTTCGTCTCGACCATTGACGAAGTCATCCGTATCCGTACCGGCGAACGCGGCGCGGACGCCGTCTAACGATATTTTGCCGGACGACCCGCCGGCAAGATTCACCGTACCCAAACCTAAGAAACCCGAGTGAGGGAAAAGGGATATGTCGGACACCAAGACCGTTATGCAGATGATCAAGGAGAATGGCGCGAACTACGTCGATCTCCGCTTCACCGACCCGCGCGGCAAGTGGCAGCACCTGACCCAGCACATCGAAACCGTCGATGAGGAAGCGCTGGTCGAGGGCTTCATGTTCGACGGCTCGTCGATCGCCGGCTGGAAGGCCATCAATGAGTCCGACATGACCCTCATGCCGGACCTTGAGACCGCGGTGATGGATCCGTTCTCGGCGCAGCCGACCCTGATCCTGATCTGTGACGTGCTGGAGCCGTCCACCGGCCAGCCCTACGAGCGCGACCCGCGCTCCATCGCCAAGAAGGCGCTGGCCTATCTGGGCAGCACCGGCCTGGGCGATGTCGCCTATTTCGGCCCCGAGGCCGAGTTCTTCGTCTTCGACGATGTCCGCTTCAAGACCGGCATGAACGAGGCCTATTACCACCTCGATTCCGAGGAAGGCCCGTACAACAGCGGCAAGGTCTATCCGGAAGGCAACCTCGGCCACCGTCCGCCGGCCAAGGGCGGCTATTTCCCGGTCGCCCCGGTCGATAGCGGCCATGACATGCGCGGCGAGATGCTGGACACCATCGCTGCGATGGGTGTCAGCGTCGAGAAGCATCACCATGAGGTGGCGGCGGCGCAGCACGAGCTGGGCATCAAGTTCGACACGCTGGTGAAGTGCGGCGACAACATGCAGATCTACAAGTACTGCATCCATATGGTCGCCGCCGCCTATGGCAAGACCGCGACATTCATGCCGAAGCCGGTCAAGGGCGACAACGGTTCGGGCATGCATGTCCACCAGTCGATCTGGAAGGGCGGCAAGAACACCTTCGCGGGTTCCGGCTACGCCGACCTGTCGGAGACGGCGCTGTACTACATTGGCGGCGTCATCAAGCACGCCCGCGCGATCAACGCCTTCTCCAACCCGACCACGAACAGCTACAAGCGGCTGATTCCGGGCTTCGAGGCGCCGGTGCTGCTAGCCTACTCCTCGCGTAACCGTTCGGCTTCCTGCCGCATCCCGCATGTGGCCAGCCCGAAGGGCAAGCGCGTCGAAGTCCGTTTCCCGGATCCGGCCGGCAACCCCTACCTGACCTACTCGGCGCTGATGATGGCCGGCCTCGACGGCATCATCAACAAGATCCATCCGGGCGACCCGATGGACAAGAACCTGTACGACCTGCCGCCGGAAGAGCTGGCGGAAGTGCCGACCGTGTGCGGTTCACTGCGCGAGGCGCTGCAGTCGCTGGACGCCGACCGCGAGTTCCTGACCCGCGGCGATGTGTTCACCAACGAGATGATCGACGGCTACCTCGCCCTGAAGTGGGAAGAGGTGTACGCCTTCGAGCACACCCCGCACCCGATCGAGTTCGAGATGTACTACAGCGTCTAAGCTGACGCGCATCCGATATCGGAACGAGAACGCCCCCGCCAGCCGGCGGGGGAGTTTTCTTATGGGCTCTCGCGGGATTACCGATGCGCAAAAGAAAACGGCCCCGCTGGAGCGGGGCCGTTCGCTATCAGATGGTGCTGCCGATCAGGAGTGCGCAGCAGCGCCGTTGTGGCTTTTCAGGGCATCCAGGGTGCGGCGCACAATGGCCTTCACCGGGTTCACCACGAACAGGGTCATGCCCTCGCGGATCGCCTGAGCCCGCAGCTGGCGGGCATACCGCACATGGGTATAAATCTGGCTCGGATCGTAGGGCGGCAGGGCATAGTCCTGGTACGCCGCGTGGGTCTTCTCAAGGTCCTGAAACATCGGGTATCTCCGTAAAAATGGGTTACGAAGAGCGCTCTCCCATATCGTTGAGACCAATATATTATTGCAGCGCACAATAGGCAAGCTTTACTGCCCTATTTTGCCATGCGTGCACTGCAACAAAACCCTGTTCCTGACGCAGGTCTGAAAGGGCCGCCAGCGGCGGAAACTCAGACTTCGGGATCGACCGGCCGCGGCCGCCGTGTCTCGTCGATGGCAACGAAGGTGTAGGTGCCTTCCGTGACCAGCACGCGGGGGCTGTGGTCGCGGCGCTGCGCCCAGGCCTCGATGCGGATGGTCATCGAGGTCCGCCCCACCCGCTCGATGGTCGTGTAGCAGCACAAGATATCGCCAATGAAGACCGGCCGGTGGAAGGTCATCGCATCCACCGCCACCGTGGCGACCCGTCCGCCGGCCCGCTGCTGCGCCGCGACTCCGCCGGCAATGTCCATCTGGGACAGCACCCAGCCGCCGAAAATATCGCCATTCGGGTTCGCATCGGCCGGCATGGCGACCGTCCTGATCTGCAGATCGCCCTTGGGCGCGCGGTCATCAGCGCTCATCTTTCCCCTCCTCTGTCGGGCCCCTGAATCCACTATATATTGTTAACCTAAAATTCCGTCACACAGGATACGCTTGAACCGTTGCCCGCTGCCGATATACTCGGCTCATGGCAGACCTTTTTCAAACGACAGCGCGCGATACCGGCGACTATACCGCTAAGGATATCGAGGTTCTCGAAGGGCTGGAGCCGGTCCGGCGCCGGCCCGGCATGTATATTGGCGGCACCGACGAGCGGGCCCTGCACCATCTGGTTGCCGAGGTGCTGGACAACGCGATGGACGAGGCGGTCGCCGGCCATGCCAACCGTATCGAGCTGGAGTTGCTGGCGGACAGCAGCGTCATTGTCCGCGACAATGGCCGCGGCATCCCGGTCGATCCGCACCCCAAATACCGCGACAAGTCGGCGCTGGAGGTCATCCTCACCACCCTGCATTCCGGCGGCAAGTTCAGCGATTCCGTCTATAAGACCGCCGGCGGCCTGCATGGCGTCGGCGTGTCGGTGGTCAATGCGCTGTCCGACCGGCTGACAGTCGAGGTCGCCCGCGAGAAGCGGCTGTACGCCCAGCATTTCAGCCGGGGCGCGCCGCAGGGGCCGCTTGAAGTCATCGGCGCCGCCCCGAACCGGCGCGGCACGACGCTGAAATTCCATCCCGATCCGGAGATTTTCGGCGAACGGGCGCGCTTCAAGCCGGCGACGCTGTACCGCATGGCGCGCTCCAAGGCCTATCTGTTCAAGGGTGTGGAAATCCGCTGGAGCTGCGATCCGGTGCTGATAACCGGCAGTGACACCACGCCGGCAACCGAGACGCTGCATTTCCCCAATGGTCTCACTGACTTCCTCAGCCACGCGCTGGAAGACCGAACGCTGGTGACCGCCCAGCCCTTCACCGGCGAGGTGGAGGTGCAGAATGGCGAGACCGGCCGCGTCGAATGGGCTATCGCCTGGCCGGCCGACGAGGATGACGGCTTCCTGAATGCCTACTGCAATACCGTTCCGACTCCGCTGGGCGGCACGCATGAGCAGGGCCTGCGCACGGCGCTGCTGCGCGCGCTGAAGGCCTATGGCGAGCTGGTCGGCAACAAGCGCGCCGCGCAGATCACGGCGGACGATATTCTGGGCGGTACCGCCATCATGCTGTCGGTCTTCATCCGCGATCCGCAGTTCCAGGGCCAGACCAAGGAAAAGCTGGTCTCCCAGCATGCCACCCGCCTCGTCGAGCAGGCAGTGAAGGACCGGTTCGACCATTGGCTGGCGGACCAGCCGGAACAGTCGAACCAGCTGCTGGGCTTCATCATCGACAAGGCCGAGGAGCGGCTGAAGCGCCGCCAGCAGAAGGACACCCAGCGCAAGACCGCGACCCAGCGGCTGCGCCTGCCCGGCAAGCTGGCCGATTGCACACGCACCAACCGCGAAGACACCGAAATCTTCCTGGTCGAGGGCGATTCGGCGGGTGGGTCCGCCAAGCAGGCGCGCCGGCGCGACACCCAGGCGGTGTTGCCACTGCGCGGCAAGATCCTGAACGTCGCCTCGGCCTCCGCCGACAAGCTGCGCGGCAACCAGGAACTCTCCGACCTGCTGCTGGCGCTGGGCTGCGGCACGGGCGACCGCTATGACGAGGCGGCGCTGCGCTATGACCGCGTCATCATCATGACCGACGCCGATGTCGATGGCGCGCACATCGCCTCGCTGCTGATGACCTTCTTCTACCGCGAGATGCCGAAGCTGATCGAGAATGGCCATCTTTACCTGGCCATCCCCCCGCTCTACCGGCTGACGCAGGGGGCGGTCACGCTCTATGCGCGCGACGACAAGCACAAGGACGAGCTGATGGCCAATGGCTTCAAGGGCCGCGGCAAGATCGAGATCAGCCGCTTCAAGGGCCTGGGCGAAATGCCGTCGCAGCAGCTGAAGGAAACCACCATGGACCCGGATAAGCGCGTGCTGGTGCGGGTGACCATTCCCGACACGCGCGACGCCGAACAGCGCGACGACGCCAAGGATACCGCCCAGCTGGTGGAAAGCCTGATGGGCCGGAAGCCGGAACTGCGCCTTGCCTTCATCCAGGAAAACGCCCGCTTCGTCCGCGATCTGGACGTCTGACGGCGGCGGCATGTCCCGCGCCGACACCCGGAAACAGGAAAAGGCGGTACAGGCCGCCCTGCGCCGTGGCGGCCTGCCGCCGGAGCGGGATTTCGGCCTGCTGTTCGCCCACACATCCAATCTGCGACGCATCCTCGGTGAAGGATCGAACGCCGCCCGCGCCCAGGACGCCGCGCGCCATCACCTCGATGCGCTCAACCGCTCGCTGCGCCAGCAGGCCGGCGCCTTCTCCCTGGAATGCACCAAGGGGTGCAGCTATTGCTGCCATAATATGGTGACGGCCAGCGCGCCCGAGATTTTCCTGCTGGCCCGGCATTTCCGCAAGGCCGCCCCGGCGCACCTGCAAAAGGCGCTGGAAAAGCTGCGCGCGGCCGACGAGGCTGGCCGCGATCTCGACCCGCGCCAGCGTTACCTCGCCCATATCGGCTGCGGGCTGCTGGACGAGAATGGCCTGTGCACTGCCTATGAGGCACGGCCGAATGTCTGCCGCACCATGGTGTCAGCCTCGGTCACGGCCTGCCGTGCCAGTTTCGATGGCGAGCCGGCGCAAATCCCGGTGCCGAAGACCTATGGCGCGCTGCGCACGGCCTATTCCTACACGCTGCTGGCGGCCTTGCGCGCGGAAGGGCTGGATGACCGGCTGTACGAGCTGAATCAGGCGCTGCGGACCGCACTTGAAACGGAAAATGCCGAGCGGCGCTGGCTTTCCGGCGAGGATATCTTCGCCGGCATCCGGCACGAACGGATTGATGCAGACAGCCAGCCGGAAGCCGTGCTGTTCCTGTCGGTCCTGGCGGCGGGGGCGGAAGATGGCCCCCTGCCCGCCAATCCCTGGATTACCCGCTAAGCGCCTGTCAGGCCGCGTCGAACTGGCCGAATTCCCAGTCCTTGCCGGGTGCTGCATCGAACAGCGCCTTGGTATATTCATGCTCTGGCGCGGTGAAGACCTTGGACGCCAGGCCGTATTCCACCACCTCGCCCTTGAACATGACGGCGACCCGGTCACAGACCTGTGCTGCAACGCGCAGATCGTGGGTGATGAACAGCATGGCGAGATCGAAGCGCTTGCGCACATCGTCCAGCAGTTCCAGCACCTGTGCCTGCACCGACACATCCAGCGCTGACACCGCCTCGTCGGCAATCAGCAACTCCGGCTCCATCGCCAACGCCCGCGCAATGCAGATGCGCTGGCGCTGCCCGCCGGAGAACTGGTGCGGGAAACGGTCCACGGCGTTCGGATCGAGGCCCACCAGCTTCATCAGGTCACGCGCCCGGTCCCAGGCTTCCTTGGAGGACAGGCCGAAATTCATCGGCCCCTCGACGATGGACTGGCCGACGGTGCGGCGCGGATTGAGTGAGCGGTACGGGTCCTGGAAGACGATCTGCACCTTCTTGCGGTGCGGCCGCAGCAGGCTGGCCGGCAACGTGCCGATATCGACATTGTGCAGGTTGATCGACCCCGATGTCGGATCGATCAGCCGGACCACGCAGCGCGCCACGGTGGATTTGCCGGAGCCGGATTCGCCAACGATCCCCAGCGTCTCGCCGCGGCGGACGGTGAGATTCACCTCCTTCGCCGCATGCACCGGGTGCGCCTTCTGGAACAGCCCGCCGCCGCCATAGGTCTTGGAGAGGTTCGTGGTTTCCAGCACGATCGGCGCATTGCCGATGGGTTCCCGCTGCTTCGGCTTGATGCTGGGCACGGAAGAAATCAGCATGCGGGTGTAGGGATGTTGCGGGTTGCGCAGGACCTGCTTCGCCTCGCCGAATTCCACCAGCTTGCCGAACTGCATGACGGCAACACGGTCGGCGATCTCCGCCACCACGCCGAAATCATGGGTGATGAACAGCACACCGGTCTGGTGGCGGCCCTGCAGATCCTTGATCAGCCGCAGAATCTGCGCCTGGGTCGTCACGTCCAGCGCGGTCGTCGGCTCGTCCGCGATCAGCAGCACCGGATCGAGGGCAAGCGCCATGGCGATCATAATGCGCTGGCGCTGCCCGCCCGACAGCTGATGCGGGTAGGAATTGCGGATACGCTCCGGGTCCGGCAGGCGCACATCCTCCATCACCGCCAGCACGCGCTCCAGCCGTTCCTGCTGGCTCATGCTGGTGTGGACGCTCAGCAGTTCGTCGATCTGGTCGCCGACCTTCATCACCGGGTTCAGCGCCGTCATCGGCTCCTGGAAGATCATCGACATGCGGCTGGCGCGCAATTCGCGCATGCGCTCCGCCGAGGCGGTCAGCAGATTCTCGCCTTCCAGCAGAATCTCGCCGGCCGTCGGTACCAGCTGCTTCTTCGGCAGCAGCCCCATGACGGTATGCGCCGTCACCGACTTGCCGGAGCCCGATTCGCCGACGACGCAGAGAATCTCCTGCGGCCGCACTTCCAGGTTGATATGTTCCACCGCATTCTCGCGGTCGGCACCGCGCGGCAGGCGAACGGTCAGGTTCTTTACTTGCAGGACCGGCTTGTCGGACATCTGTTCCCTTCCATCTCCTAAACGGTTCGCGCTCGCCTGGTTCATCACCCCCGCTTCGCTGCAGGATCGCGGCGTGCGGGAGCGTTTTAATGTGCCGTCCCGGCATTTTCCGGAACGCTGATAGAACTATAGCGAAGATGTCAGGGTTTGAGGCAAGTTTGCAGCGCAAAAAATGCGGAAAGTGGGAAAAAAGATAATCGGCCTCAGCGGCTGTTGCCCTGCTGGGCCTGCTGGGACTCCCGCCCCATCACATCGACCCTAAAACCGCCGCCTTCAGATCGCTGTAACACCGTATAGCGGACGATCCCCACATTTCCATCCTGAAGGGTCCGCGCCGCGCAATCGCGGGCTTCGATCACATCGCCAGCCACGCGGCGGCGATTCTCGCGGAAGGAAACCACTTCGGGCGTGGAATGCCGCGCCGACCATTGTGCAGCCAGGGCCCTGCCGATCTCCTGGCGGACCGGCTCGCTGTCGCATCTGGGCAGGCCGGACGCGTAATACCCGTCATAGAGCGACCATGACAGGCCACCGGCCACCAGGACGGCAGCGGCGACGGCCAGTCCAAATCGCCGTTTGGGAGGACGCTTGAAGAATATGTTCTTGCGGCTCATCCGAAACCCATAATGCAATGCGAAACCAAGAAGTCAGGTGGCGCAGAACCACCTTCTAGAGATCATCCTAACAAAAAATGGACATAATATGACGTCAATATGCAGCATGCTCACTGCATCGAACAGCCTGCCGATCAACATACGATTATCAAATTAATGGAATCGGTTACATTCACCGCACCGGTGAATATTAAAAACAAATGGAAGAAACTTGAAAATGAACGAAATATCTAAGACGCGCTCCCGGAAATGGGCAAGTCCCGTCAATTTGCTGATACTGCTCGTGTTCATTTTCGTGGCCGGCATGGTGGCCCTCGGCAGCCACCTGTTTATGGAGCGCTCCATCGTCAAGACCGTCGAGGAGCAGGACGAGCAACTCTTCCCGCGCCTGTCCGGCGAAAACGACGCCGTGGCCGGTATCGTCATCGAACGCGGACAGGACAGGCTGGAACTGGTCCGCCGGGACGATGGCCATCAGGGGGATGACCAGTGGGGCCTCGCCAACTGGGACGGCTATCCGGTGGATGAGGAGAAGGTCGCCGGCCTGATCGACGATCTCGCCTCCCTGCGCGGCGTCGAGACGAGCACCGACCAGATCAGCGCCGCCAACATCCCCGACCTGCGCGACCGGAACACGGCAACGGAAGTGACCGTCCGCGACAATGAGGGTGCCGTGCTTGCTGGCCTGATAATCGGCGACACCGTCGCCACGCCGGGCGGTGCCGAGATCAACAGGACCTTCGTGCAGCCGCAAGGGGCCGAGCGGGCCTGGCTGTCCGCGCGGGAAATCAGGGTGCCGGTCGATCACACTGCCTGGATCAGCCCGATCATTCTCGATATCGCGCCTGACCGCATCGCCGCGGCACAGCTACGCGATACCGATGGCAACAGGCTGGAGATCGAGCGCCAGGAGAATATGGAACAGCCCTTCAAGCCGACCAACCAGCCGGAAGGCACCCGTGTCTCCGAGCCCTGGCTCCTCACCCGCGTGGCCGCCGCGCTGGAAAAGCTGCAGATCGTCGAGGCACGAAAGGCAGACGGCACCCCTCTGCCCACCGATTCCGACACGCTGGAAGCAGAGTTCAAGACGCTCGACGGATTGCGGGTAAAGCTTGCGATGGCCCATCAGGGCGATGCGACATGGGCTGAGATCGAGGCTCAGGCCGACGATGCCAGCGCCGCGAAGCCGGAAGCCGATTCCATCAATGCCCGCACCGCCGGCTGGCACTTCCGGCTTCCCGATTTCGTCACCAAGGACCTGACGGCCAATCCCGAAGCGACGGTCCGGGAAACGGACCGCGCTCCGGAACCGGCGCAGCGGTAGGAGGTCAGCCCTGCGGCTTCTTTCCCTTAAAGAGCTGCCCCCAGATATCGTAGGCCGCCAGCCCGCAGCCGATCAGCGCCACCGCGATGAGGGCCGGTTTCAGCACCGAAAACACGATGATGCCGATGAATCCGGTAAAGACGGCCAGCGCAATCAGGCCGAGAACACGGTCCATAGTCATGCGGGTTCCTCCTTACCGGCCATAGATCAGCTGCGGCAGCCAGTACACGATCTCCGGCACCGTGTAGAGCAGGATCATGGTGATGAACACCATCGCCACATAGGGCAGTGACCCCCGGAAAATCTGCACCAGCTGCACATAGGGCGGTGCAATCCCCTTCAGATAATAGGCTGACATCGCCATGGGCGGTGTCAGAAAGCTGGTCTGCAGGTTGATTGCGATCAGAATGCCGAAGAACAGCGGGTCGATGTCGAACAGCGGCAGCAGCGGCAGGAAGATCGGCACGAAGATGATGATGATTTCCGACCATTCCAGCGGCCAGCCCAGCAGGAAGATGATGAGCTGCGCCAGGATCAGGAACTGCAGCGGCGTAAGGTCCAGCCCCTTCACGAACTCGCTGACCACATGTTCGCCGCCGAGATAAGAAAAGACCGACGAGAACACCCAGGACCCGACGAACAGCCAGCACACCATCGCCGTGGTACGGACCGTCAGATAGACAGATTCCTGCAAGCGCCGCCAGGTCAGCGCCCGGTAGGCGACAGCCAGCAGAAGGCCGCCGAGGGCACCGATCGCCGCCGCCTCCGACGGGGTGGCAAGGCCGAACAGGATCGCCCCCAGCACCGACAGGATCAGGAAGGCCAGCGGGAAGAAGGAGGTCAGCAGCATCAGCAGGATCTTCGTGATCGGCACGTCCTCCTGCTTCTCCGGTTTCGGGGCCAGCTTCGGCTGCATCCAGGCGCGCACGAGAATGTAGAGCAGGTACATGCCGGCCAGCGTAAAGCCCGGCAGCAGCGCGCCGGCATAGAGCCGGACGATGGAAACGCCCGAGGTCGCGGCATAGACGATCAGCATGATCGAGGGCGGGATCAGGATGCCCAGCGTGCCGCCGGCGCAGATCACGCCGGAGGCGAAGCTGGTATCATAGCGCGCCTTCAGCATGGCCGGGAAGGCCAGCAGCCCCATCAGCGTCACCACGGCGCCGACGATGCCGGTCGCGGTGGCGAACAGCGCGCAGGTGATCAGCGCGGCGACCGCCATCGACCCCGGCACCCGCCGGGTTGCCAGGGCCAGCGTCTGGAACAGCCGGTCCACGATGTTCGCGCGTTCGACGATATATCCCATGAACAGGAACAGCGGTATCGCCGTCAGCACATCGTTCGACATGACCGAATAGGTCTGGTTGACGAACAAATCGAAGATGCGGTTGTCGAAGATCGTCCGCATCCGCTCGGCATCAAAATAGGCGTAGTAGCCAAAGCCGATGCCCATGGCCATCAGCGTGAAGGCAATCGGGAAACCCAGCATGATGATGAGGATGAAAATCCCCAGCATCATGATCGCAATGAAGGGATCGCTCATGACCGGTCCACCTTCGGCGTGACAATATCGATGGCTTCGCTGCCATGCTTCAGGGCACCTGCCCCTTCCTTCTGCAGCACTGTTTCAAGCTCCTCCACATCGGCTTCGCGTTCGGGCCAGGCGCCACGCTGGATCGTCAGGATGCAGCGGAACACCTGGGCAATCCCCTGGATCGTCAGCAGGATGCCGGCGGCGATGATGACACTCTTGAACTGATAGATCGGGATGTTGGCGGGGCTCATGGTGCTGACTTCGAGATAGCGCCAGGAGCGCCCGGCATATTTCCAGCCGGCGAAGATCAGCGCCAGCACACCGGGAAAGAAGAAGAAGAAATACAGCACCAGCTCGACCTTCGCCTGGGTCGCCGGCTTCCAAAGCCGATAGACGAAGTCGCCGCGCACATGGCCGTCGCGCGACAGCGTGTAGGCGCCGGCAATCATGAACATGGTGCCGTACATCATGTAGGTGAGGTCGAAGGCCCAGACCGTGGGAGCATTCAGGACATAACGGACGAAGACCTCATAGCCTACCCCCAGCGCCATCACCATGACGCACCAGGCAAACACCTTGCCGAACCACGCCGACAGCTTGTCGGCGAACCGAATATACTGCTCCATAAATCCGCTCGCGCTATACCGTTCGGGACCAGGGCGTCGTCCCGTTCGACGGCAGAAAAGTCCGGCCCGAAGGCCGGACTTTCCGCACTCCTACACCCAGATGGCCGATCAGAAGTTGATCTTGCCCGGGAAATAATGCTGGTAGGCCAGCTTGTAGTCCGGCGCGTTCATCAGATCGTAGAACACCACGCGCTCGCACCAGGCCTTCTGGCTGTCCACGACCTTCTTGAAGTACGCGTCCTTCATCAGCGGCGGCAGGATCTTGTCCCAGGCCGCCAGCTGCGCCTTCAGCACCGATTCCGGGGTGCGCTTCACATTCACCCCATGGTCCTTCTGCAGCTTGTCCAGATCCTGGGAATACTGGTGCATCGCCAGCGCATAATTGGCAGTGCTGGCCGCCTCGACGGCATAACGCAGAACCGCCTGCAGATCCGGCGGCAGGCTCTCATACTTGCGCTTGGAGAAGATGAACTCGAAGCTCTCGCTCGCCTGATGGTAGGAGGACAGCATGTAGTTCTTGGCCACGTCCTGCGAACCGAAGCGCATGTCCGAGGTCGGGTTGTTGAACTCGAACGCGTCGATCACGCCGCGCTCCATCGCCGGCACGATTTCGCCGCCCGGCAGCTGCGCAACGCTGGCGCCCATGGCCTGGAACAGATCGGCGGCCAGACCCACGGTGCGGTACTTCATACCCTTCACCTGATCGGCATTCTCGATCGGCTTCTTGAACCAGCCGAAGGGCTGCGCCGGCATCGGGAAGCCCATGAAGCCAACGATATCGAGGCCGAGAATGTCCTGGGTCAGCTCGCGATAGAACTCATTGCCACCGCCATGATACATCCAGGCGATCATCTGCGCCGCATTGGCACCGAACACCGGGCCGGTCCCGAACAGCGAGGCCGCCTTGTTCTTGCCGTACCAGTACACCGGCACCGAATGGGCCGCGTCCAGAATGCCGTCATGGCAGGCATCCTGCACCTGGAAGGCGGCGACCACCGCACCCGCCGGCAGCAGATCGATCTTCAGCCGGCCGCCGGACATTGCCTCGACACGCTCGACATACTGCTTTGCCATTTCCTGGAAAATATCCGAGGACGGCCAGGACGACTGCATCTTCAGCACGATTGGCGCCTGCGCCAGAACGGCCGGAGCCGCAAGGCTGCCGACACCGGCAACGGCACCTGCCGTGGCCGCGGTCGCAACCGTCGTGTTCTTCAGGAAATTGCGACGCGAGGTCGCCTTGTTAACGCTTTCCATAGTCTCTTACCTCCCTGTTTATCGTCGGCTGGCATGTTCACCATCCGCACCATCCTTTTTGAATGGCATTGTTTTTTAACGCATTTTGTTCGCCAGGCTTCTCCGTCGGGTCACGCGGCCGGATGGTCAAGTGGACATACCACTTGCATTAGACTTGCCTAAGTTCGCCCCTGCCAGCAACAAAAAAACGCGGGGCCGAAGCCCCGCGCAGAAATAATTCCATATTGTGGAAAATTGAAATCAGACCCGCTTCGCCAGTCTCGGGTCCAGTGTGTCGCGCAGACCATCGCCCAGAATGTTCACTGCCAGCACGGTCAGCGACAGGAAAATGCCCGGGAACAGGATGATCCAGGGGGCCAGCTGGAAATAGACCCGCCCCTCGGCCATGATGTTGCCCCAGGTCGGGATTTCCGGCGGGATGCCGGCGCCCAGGAAACTGAGGATGGCCTCCGTCAGCATCGCCGAGGCGCAGATATAGGTGCCCTGCACGATCAGCGGTGCGAAGGTGTTCGGCATGACATGACGGATCAGGATCAGCGGCAGCGGTGTGCCGATGGAGATCGCCGCCTCGACATAGGGCTCCTCCCGGATCGACAGCACGACCGAGCGCACCAGGCGCACGACGCGCGGAATCTCCGGGATGGTGATCGCCACCATGACGGTCAGCAGCGAGGCGCCGGACAGCGACACCAGGGCAATCGCCAGCAGGATGCCGGGAATCGCCATGAGGCCGTCCATGATCCGCATCACGATGGCATCCACGATGCGGAAATAGCCGGAGATCAGGCCGACGAACAGCCCGATGGCGATGCTCAGCACCGCAGCACCAATGCCGACGATCAGCGATATCCGTGCACCATAGATGATGCGGGAATAGATATCGCGGCCAAAGGCATCGGTCCCCAGGAACCAGTCGGTGAAGGGCTTCTTCAGGCGCGTCAGCGGATCGAGATGGACCGGGTCCACAGTCCCCAGGAAGGGCGCGAAGATCGCCACGAAGACCATGATCGCCAGGATGACGCCACCCACGATCACGCCCGGGTTGCGCAGCGCCTGCCGGAAGATCGCCTGGGCCGGTTTGGCCGGCGCGGCGTCGATCGGCGCGGTTTCGGTTTGCACGGCCATCAGTATCGTATCCTCGGGTCAAACAGCGTGTAGCTGAGATCGATCACCAGGTTCACGATCACATAGACGAAGGCGAAGATCAGGATGATGCCCTGGATCACCGGATAGTCCCGCGCCAGCACGGCATCCACGGTCAACCGGCCAAGCCCCGGCAGATTGAACACGCTTTCGGTCACCACCACGCCGCTGATCAGCAGCGCGATACCGATGCCGATGATGGTGACGATGGGCACCGCCGCGTTGCGCAGCGCATGCACCAGCAGCACCCGCTTTTCGGTCAGGCCCTTGGCACGGGCGGTCCTGATGTAATCCTCGTCGAGAATTTCCAGCACGCTGGCCCGGGTGATACGGGCGATCAGCGCGATATAGATGACGCTCAGGGTCAGCGTCGGCAGGATCAGCCGCTCGAAGAACGGCCAGAAGCCGTTGGCGATTGGCCGGTAGCCCTGCACCGGCAGCCAGCGCAGGTTGATCGAGATGCCGTAGATCCAGAGATAGCCCAAGACGAAAACCGGCACCGAGAAGCCGATGACCGAGAACATCATGATCGCCCGGTCGATCCAGGTACCGTGCTTCCAGGCCGCGATCACGCCCATCGGCACCGCGACGAGAACGGCAAAGATGATCGTCGTCGTGGCCAGCGCCAGTGTCGGCTCCAGCCGTTGCAGCACCATCGTCCCCACGGATGTATTGGAGAGGATCGAGGTGCCGAAATCGCCCTGCAGCAGCCGGAACACCCAGTCGAAGAACTGGAGGTAGATCGGCAGGTTGAGCCCCAGGCGTTCCCGAATCGCTTCAAGTTCGGCCGGGGTGGCGGCATCGCCTGCAATGATCGCCGCCGGGTCGCCCGGCGTCAGCCTGAGCAACAGGAAGACGACGAGCGCCACCACCCCCATGACGGGGATGGTGGCCAGGATGCGCCGACTAATGAAAGCAAACATCGTCGGTTTTTCTTTTCTTCTGATTTTTCAAAATAAAGCCCTAAGCCGTTTTAGCCCTTGGTCTTTTCGATGTTCCAGAAGAACGGTGCCGGGCCGTCAAGCACGCCCTTCACCACGCCCTTGCGCCAGGCGCTGACGGTGAAGAACTGGCCCAGCGGCAGGTTCGGGATGGTCTGCCAGGAACGCTTGTTCATCTCCTCGGCAAGCGCCTTCTGCTTTGCCGGATCGGTCTCGCGGGCGTAGGCATCCTTCAACTTCTCCATCTCAGCATCTTCGTACCAGCCGAACCAGCCGCCCTGCTTGCCACGACCGCTGATGCCGAGGTTGGCAACCGGGCTCATCAGGTCCGGGCCGACCCAGGTGGTGATGAACATGTTCCAGCCGCCCTGCGCGACCGGGTCCTGCTTGGCGCGGCGGCCCACCAGGGTCTGCCAGTCCATCGCCTGCAGATCGACCTTGAAGCCGGCCTGGCGCATCGCCTGGGCGACGATCGGCGGATGGCTGGACAGCGTCGCCACGTCGGTCGGATGCATGACCAGCACCGGGGTGCCGTCATAGCCCGCTTCCTTCAGCAGGGCCTTCGCCTTGTCGATATTGCCGACCATCATGCCTTCGGAACCGGCCTCGGTGCCAAGCGGCGTGCCGCACACGAACTGCGACTTGCACAGCTTGTAGTACTTCTCATTGTCGCCCATCATACCGACCATCACATCCTTCTGATTGATGGCATAGGCGAGCGCCTGCAGCACCTTCGGGTTGTTGAAGGGCGGGTGGATGTGGTTCGGGCGCAGCATGACCATGCTGCCCAACTCGTTGATGGTGCGCATCTCGATGCCGTCATCGGCTTCGAGCAGCGGCAGCAGGTCGGTCGGCGGGTTTTCGATATAGTCGATCTCGCCGCTGATCAGCGCGTTCGCCGCCGTCATGTGGTCCGGCATGGTGACCCACTCGACGCGGTCCACCTTGGCGATCTTGCCGCCGGCGGCCCAGCTCGGCGCCTCGGAGCGCGGCTTGTAGTCGCCGAACTTGGCATAGACCGCCTTCACGCCCGGCTGGAAATCGGCTGCAACCCAGGTGAAGGGACCGGAGCCGATCTGTTCCGGCATCGGCTCGGACGGCGGCGTCTCGGCCAGCTTCTTCGGCACGATGAACGGCACGTTGGAGCTGGGCTTGGACAGCGACGCCATGACGAGGCCATAGGGCTCCTTCAGGACGATGTCGAAGCTCTTGTCGCTGGTGGCCTTCATCTCCTTCACGAAGTCCATCAGCTTCTGGCCCATGCCGTCGCGCTTGCCCCAGCGCTGCAGCGAGGCCACGGCATCCTCGGCCTTGACCGGGGCGCCGTCATGGAACTTCAGCCCGTCGCGCAGGGTGATGGTGTAGGTCAGGCCGTCGGCGCTGACCTTGTAGCCCTCGGCCATCTGCGGCGTGACTTCCTGCTTTTCGTTCAGGGCGAAAAGCGTGTCGTAGATCATGTAGCCATGGTTACGAGACATGTAGGCCGTGGTCATGATCGGGTCGAGCACGCGCAAGCTGGAGTGCTTGACCACGCGCAGGACCGATTCGGCCGAGACCGGGGCGGCGTTCGCCAGCAGCATCGGCGCGCTCAGCGCGACGACGGCACAAGCCCCTTTCAGCATGTGATGGAGTTTCATTGTGATATGTCCTTTCCTGTTCAACTTTTTTAGCTATCGCGACTTTTGCCGGTTCGACGCTTCCCCGCCACCAAGGCGAAAACCGTGCCAACTCGGCAGTACCGCGAAATTTTTATAAGCAACTGATTTTATTAGGTTAGCCGTACTCCTTCTCACCGTTTCGGCAGCTACTGCCTGTTGATTGCCCGCATCGTGCACGGGCCTGCCCTCATACGAGGCAGTTCACCCTCGACTGCATCACTGTTGGGCAGTCGATGGCAAGAGCGTATCGTCATTCATCCGGTCCAGTGGGTAAATAGGCCGCCGCAACCGCTCGAACGTCAGGATGCTGTTGTCCGACGTGGTCACCCCGTGGCCGTCACAGGTGATCGTCGCCTTGCCCAGCTCGGCGAAGCCTGCGCGGTAATGGATGCGGCTCTTCAGCACCAGATAGCGTTTGTGCTCCGGCTCGATGCCGACGGAGCGGAACACGCCGGTATCCCAGGGCTCGTGATGGCGCGAGACGATGACGATCTGCACCTTGCCGGTATCCAGCACCGCCGTCGGCCCCATCCGCACCGTCACGCCGGTGTACATCGGGCCGTGCACCACCCATTCGCCATCGGTCAGAATCTTCACCTTGCCGGTGATCTCCAGCGGCTCGCCCTTCAGGCCGATGGACGGCATGTCGGTCTTGCCGCCCAGCCTGATGGTGACAGTTGCGCCGATACCGGCTTTCGCCATGTCCTGTACCGCTGCCGGGTCCCAGACAGCCGCGACGGCGACATCCTCAAGCCCCTGGCGGATCACCTCGGCAATCACCGTCATCACGTCCTGCGTGCCGCCGGAGCCGGTATTGTCGGCATGGTCGAGCAGCAGCACCGGGCCGTTGGTCAGCGTCTTGGCGCGGGCGACCGCCTGCTCCAGCGGTTCATGCTGATAGATGAAGGTCTCGCGGGCCTTCCAGGCCGCCTGGCCGATCTCCTCACAGGCCGCACCGGCCTTTTCCCTGTCGCCATCGGCCACCACGATGACCGAGGTGCCGGCATCGCGGATATCGGCCATCGGAAAGCCGCCGAACACGCTGGCCGCCAGGATGCCCGGCCGTGCTTCCGCCGCGCACGCCATGGCGATCAGCGACTTCATCGGCTCGTCATCGGTGCCCTGCTTCAGGGTCTGGGACAGCAGCGGCAGGCTGCGCCACGCCATCACCGGGCGGCACTTGCCCTCCATGCTGTCCAGCACGACACGGCCGATCTGCTCGGCAACCTCGTACATATCGACATGCGGATAGGTCTTGTAGCCGATCAGCGCCGTGCAATTGTCGATCATGCGCTGGGTCAGGTTGGTGTGCAGGTCCAGCGTGACGGCAATCGGCACATCGGGTGCGATCTCGCGGATGCGGGCCAGCAGTTCCCCTTCCCCATCCTCGTGATCGACCGTAACCATGGCGCCGTGCAGGTCGAGCAGCACGCCATCGCAGCCCTTGACGACTTCCTCGCAGATGGCGCCAGCCATCCGCTCATAGGCATCGCGTTCGACCGGGCCGGAGGGCATCGCCTCCGCCGCCATCGGGATGGTGAACTCGGCGCCGCGCTCGCGCGCCAGCTTCATGTAGGCACCCAGCGGCATCGCCGTCTTCTCGAAGGCCTTGCGGGCCTCATCGCCGGCGAAGGCACCCCAGTCCTGGAACCGCGCCCAGTCGGTCCGCAGCGGGGAGAAGGTGTTGGTCTCGTGCTTCATCATGCCGAGGACGAGACGCATACCTTGGGCCTCCTGTTTTTCGCCAGTTGGAAAATAAGACTGCCCGCTCCGCCTGCTCGGTACAATATTGTACCGAGCAGGACAGTTACGCTGGCAGGTTGCAAACGCTCCTTACTGCCCGGCCTTCGCCTCGTTCAGAATGTCGAGCGGATAGATCGGCCGCCGGACATGTTTGAACTCCAGCTGGTTGTAGTCCGAGGTGCAGACGCCGACGCCGGCGCATTCCACCACATCCGTCATGATCGGCTTGAAGCCAGCGCGCCAGTGCACGCGGCTCTTCAGGCACAGATAGCGCTTGGCCAGCGGATCGATGCCCAGGCTGTAGAAGCAGTTGAGGTCGTTCGGCTCCTGATGGCGGGAGATCACGACGATCTCCACCTTGCCGGTATCGAACACGGCGGTCGGCCCCATATCGTTCAGGATGCCGGTGCCCATCGGCCCGCGGTTGCGGAACTCGCCATTGGTCAGCACACGCACCGTGCCGGTGACCTCCAGCGGCTCGCTGACCGCATCGGCGGCCAGCAGCGGCATCTTGATCTTGCCGCCCAGCTTCAGCGTCATCTTGGCACCGATGCCGGCCTTGATCATCTGCTGCACGGCTTCGGGATCATGGATCGCGAAGAAAGCGACATTCTCCAGCCCCTGCCGGACGATCTCGCCCAGCACGGCGGTGGTATCCATCGTGCCGCCCGACGCCGCATTGTCGAAATGGTCGAGCAGCACCACCGGCCCGTCGCTCATCTTCTTGGCACGCGCCACCGATTCGCCCAGCGGCTCCAGCTTGTAGACGAAGGCCTCGCGCTCGTCCCAGGCGAAGTCCAGCAGCTCGTCCAGATATTTCTGCGCCAGTGCCTTGTCGCCATCGGTCACCACCACCGCCGACAGGCCGGCATTGTGGATGTCGGCATGCGGGAAGCCGGTGAACAGGGTCGCCGCCAGCGCGCCGCCGGTCGTTTCCATCTCGCGAGCCCGGATCTGCAGTTCCTTGTTCGGGAAATCGTCGGTGCCCTGACGCATCACATGCGGCAGCATCGGCCGGTTGCCCCAGGCCATGACCGGATTGGCCTTGCCCTTCAGCTTGGCGATCACCGGCAGCGCCGCGCGCGTGCCGGTCTCGTACACGTCGATATGCGGATAGGTCTGGTAGCCGGCGGCCGAGGTCGCGTTATCGATGATCTCCGCATAGAGGTTGGTGTGCATGTCCAATGCTACGGCGATCGGCGTATCCGGTGCGATCTCGCGCAGCGCCTTGATCAGCTGACCCTCGCCATCCTCGAAGCTCTCGGTCACCATCGCGCCATGCAGGTCGAGCAGGATGGCGTCGTATTTGCGCGCCTTCGCCGCCGCGATGATCTTGCCGGTCATGTAATTGTAGGCGTCATCCTGCACCGGGCCGGAGGGCCAAGCCTGGCCGGCGACCGGAATGTCGTAGGTGGCCCCCTCCTTCTCCGCGATGTCGATGAAGGCGGCCAGCGCACTCTGCGTACCGCGATAGGCATCCACCGCATCCTGACCTTCCGGCGGCGTGCCCCGGCCACGGGCGAACCGCTCCAGCGGCGTCGGCACCGGGGAGAAGGTGTTCGTCTCGTGTTTCATCATCGCCAGCAAGAAATGCATCGAAACGAACCCCCGTTCAGCCGTTTTGTTTTTTGATAGGCGGGGATATGCAAACTTTCTTTACAACTCTCGTCAACCCCTCCCGTGCTAAATTACTAAAGCCGTATGGAATCCTCCTGACTCAAAGGTTAGTGTGGCGTCTCACAAGAAGCCGGCCAGCGGAGGAAGCGCGCCATGAAGATCACCCGGATTTCCGCCTACCAGATCGATCTTCCGCTGCATGAGGGCAGCTACAAATGGGCGGATGGCAAGTCGGTCGAGGTGTTCGATTCCACCGTGGTCGCCATCGAAACCGATGCAGGCATCACCGGCCATGGCGAGGTCTGCCCGCTGGGGCCGGCCTATCTGCCGGCCTATGCCAATGGCGCGCGCACCGGGATCCGCGAGCTGGCACCGAAGCTGATCGGGCTCGACCCGCGCGATCTCGGCACCATCAACCGCGTCATGGACCAGGCGATGCGCGGGCACCCCTATGTGAAATCGCCGCTCGACATCGCCTGCTGGGATATTCTGGGCCAGGCCACCGGGCTGCCGGTGGTGACGCTGCTGGGCGGCCGCTGCGGCGAGGATGTCCTGCTCTACCGCGCTATCTCGCAGGACACGCCCGAGGCGATGGCCGCCAATGTCGCCGGCTACCGGGCGGAGGGTTACACCAAGTTCCAGCTGAAGGTGGGCGGCGACGCCGATACCGATATCGCGCGCATTCATGCCGTCTCGAAGAAACTGCTGCCCGGCGATGTGCTGATCGCCGACGCCAATACCGGATGGCTGATGCATGAGGCGGCGCGCGTCGTCGAGGGCGTGCGCGATGTCGATGTCTATATCGAACAGCCCTGCCCGTCCTACGAGGAGTGCCTGGCGATCCGCCGCCGCACGCCAAAGCCCTTCATCCTGGACGAGGTGATCGACGGGCTGCCCGCCGTGCTGCGCGGCGCATCGGACCTCGCCATGGACGTCATCAACCTGAAGATTTCCAAGGTCGGCGGGCTGACCAGGGCGCGGCAGATCCGCGACCTCTGCCTGTCGCTCGGCATCGCCATGACCATCGAGGACACCTGGGGCGGTGACATCACCACCGCCGCCATCGCCCATCTCGCCCACTCGACCCCGGCGGACTTCCTGTTCTCGGCAACCGACTTCAACTCCTACGTCACCGTCTCGCTGGCCGAGGGCGCGCCGCAGCGCCAGCACGGCCGCATGAGCGCCTCCCCCGCGCCGGGACTGGGCGTCCTGCCGCGCATGGAAGTGCTGGGCGCGCCCGTGTTCAGCGTGGGGTGAGTTAGAGAGGGTTGCTTTCCAGAGACACTCTGGCCGCTATTTCTCTCTGATCGTCATTCCCGGGCTTCGCCCGGGAATCCAGGGTTCAGCTTATGCGACTGGCATCCAGTGAGCGTAGGCCTGGACCCCCGGCACAAGGCCGGGGGTGACGGTCAGAGAAATCGGCATTCCCCTGACATATTGAGGGAATGACGGTCTTTTTTTGTCTGCTACGTCTAGAGTTCGTCACCCCACCATCCGCCGCAGCCGGAATTCGGCGTCCAGCCGCCAGTTGCCATCCTCCTGCTGGCTCTCGCCGCGCCAGACGAAGCTGTCGGGCGTGATGTCGTTGAAGCTCCAGCGCGCCGGGCGGCCATATTCCTCGCCTTCCAGTACAATCCGGCCATCCTTCATGCGGCCTTGCAGCCGGTTCAGCACGCCGGTCACCGGGTTCAGCCAGAGGATGCGCCATGTCTCACCATCGCCATCGAGCCAGCGCAGGGTGGTGCTGTACCGGTCGCGGACCGGCAGATCTCCCGTCTCCCTACCGCCACGGGGCGGCGCGATCCAGATGTCCTGGATGGCACGGCCCTCCAGCGCCCAGCTGAACCACCATTCGCCGTGGCCTGTGCGGACCGTGCCATCCTGGCCATAGTCGAACACTTCGGCGCGCCATCCGCCGATCACCCAGTCGAAGGCCTTCGCGGCCTCCCCCAGTTCTGGCGACGGGCCGGGCGAGAACAGGGCCCCAGCCAGCGCATGGGTCAGCCCGCGTGCCGGTGCGCCATCGGCGATGCGTGTCCAGATACCTTCATACTGGACGGGGAATCCGTCCTCATCGACCTCCAGCACCGCCTTGAAGTCGCTGTCGAGATTGCGGTAGCGGTAGCGCCGCTCCGCCAGCCGATCATAGGCCTGCGGCGCTGCCGTCACCGTCAGTTCGGGAAACCGCACCCAGGCGGCGCGGATTTCCCCGGTTGCACCGATGGCGGGACGCAGCCGGTTCACCGGCAGCGCATTGGTGGACGGGCTGACACCCAGATCGATATCGGTGCAGCCGGCGAGATCCGGGGCAGCCGCGCCATTCAGCCGCCAGTTGCCCGCCCCGTCATGCAGCAGGGTCAGGCTGCGCGTCTTACCCTGGAAATCCTGGCTGACCTCGATCCGGCGGGTATTCCAGCCGGCATCGCACTGCACCCGGTATTCGACGCGCAAGGGGATGCCCTTCTCCGCCAGCAGCACCGTGCCGGCGATCTCTATCCCGTCCTCGCCCCGGCGGAAGGTCGCCTGCTCCATGCTGTTGCCGTCCCAGTCGCGCCGCCACATCAGGGTCCGCATGCTCGATGTCATTTATTGCCTCCTTGGTCTCGGGCATGGTCTCGGAATGCCGGACCCTAGCGCCTGAAATGCACGCCTTTCTTGGGGATTATTGCTATAATTCCGTCCATGAACATCGCCCCCGCCATCCACCAGGAGAAGGTCACCCAGACCGACCTCGCAAGAGGCGATGGCTGGAGCGTCAGCGACGTGATCTGCCGCTGCGGGCCAGAGGACAAACCCTATGAGGAACAGCATGGCCCTTCAGTGATCGCCGCCGTGCTGTCCGGCAATTTCGTCTATCGCTCGGACCGGGGCAGCACGCTGATGGCGGCGGGGTCGCTGATGCTGGGCAACGCAGGGGCGTGCTATTCCTGCGGGCATGAGCATGGTGCCGGGGACCGTTGCCTGGCCTTCCATTTCACGCCCGGTTTCCTTGAGGATGTCGCGGGCGGCCTGCCCGGCCTGCGGTGGATCGATTTCCCGCAGCATCGCCTGCCGCCGATGGCCACGCTGACGCCCTTGTTCGCGGCGGCGGAAACCGCCTTGCTGGAAGAAGACGCCCCTGCACTGGAGGAATTGGCGCTGCGCATGGCGGGCGCAGCACTGCGTCTCAGCCACGCCGATTCACCGCCACCGGACCGCGCCCGGGATATCGGCCGCATCGCGGCTGCCGCCCGGCTGATCGAGGAGCACTACACCGAACCGCTGACGATTGCCGATATCGCCGCCAGGGTCGGTCTCAGCCGCTATCACTTCCTGCGCCTGTTCAGCGCCACCATGGGCATGACGCCCTATCAGTATCTGCTGAACCGTCGTCTGCGAGCGGCCGCCCGTACCTTGCGCGCGGATCGCAGGAGCGTGCTGGACGCGGCATTGTCTTCCGGTTTCGGCGATCTGTCGGAATTCACCCGGCGTTTCCGCCGCACCTTCGGGCAGACGCCGGCATCCTATCGGAGCAAGCGCTAGTTCCAGCGCCCCATTTCGGCATCGCGGCGCAGATGGTCCGCCAGCATCATGTTGGTGGTGTAGAGCCGTTTCATCAGCACCTTCAGCAGCGCCTTCACGCCCGGCTCGCAGCTTTCCAGCAGCTTGTCCATGACCTGCTCGTTGATCGTCGAGCAGACGGTCAGTTCCAGGGCGCGGACCGAGGCCTGGCGCGGCCCCTTGGCGATCAGCGCCATCTCGCCGATGATCTCGCCCTCGCCCAGTTCGGCGAGCACGGTTTCCTGCTCGTTCCGGCCGACGAACACCTCAACCCGGCCGGATTCGATGAGATAGGCATGGCTGCCAAGCTCCCCCTCCCGGAACAGCACCGCACCGGCATAAAACACCCGACGGTCGAGTACCTTGGTCTTGGCCATGCTGTGCGCCGCCTCTTCAGCCCTGATAAAGCCCGTTATCGCGCAGCCTGCCTAGGCTTGCAAATCAATAGGATGTTATCGCCGTGCGGATGCACGCCACGAATGATCCGTTAGGCACGCGCTTCCGTAAAAGTTAATGTTTCTACACCATATCTTCGTGAGCGCCTTGCATTCCATGCACCGAGACAGCGACAGGCCCCTCCTCCTCTGGTTCCGGCAGGATCTGCGCCTTGCGGACAATCCGGCCCTGCGCGCGGCGGTGGAGAGCGGACAACCGATCCTGCCCGTCTACATCCTCGATGACGAGACGCCTGGTGCCTGGGCGATTGGCGGTGCCGCGCGCTGGTGGCTGCATCACAGCCTGACGGCGCTGTCGCATGACCTGAAGGCGCTTGGTGCACCGCTCATCCTGCGGCGGGGCGACTCACGCGAGGTAATCGACTCGCTGGTGAGGGAGGCCGGCGCAACGGCGGTGTACTGGAACCGCTGCTACGAGCCTTTTGCCCGCAAGCGCGACGAGGCCATCAAGGCTACCCTGAAACAGGACGGGATCGAGGCCCGCAGCTTCAATTCCGCACTGCTGCACGAACCCTGGACGGTCGAGAACAAGTCCGGCGAACCGTTCCGTGTCTATTCCGCCTTCTGGCGTGCCTGTCTGGCGAAGGGCAAGCCGGACAAGCCGCTGCCCGCGCCGGAAACGCTTGTGGCGGCTTCCGCGCCGGCCAGCGACAGCATCGGGGATTGGAAATTGCTGCCCACCAAGCCGAACTGGGCGAAGCGCTTCGAGTCCGCCTGGACGCCCGGAGAGAACGGCGCGCAGGAGCGGCTGACGGGCTTCCTTGACGAAGCGGTCAACCGCTACAAGGCAGAGCGCGACCGCCCGGATATCGAGGCGACATCCCGCCTGTCGCCGCATCTGCATTTCGGCGAGATCGGCCCACGCCAGATCTGGCATGCCACCCGCGCCGCCATGGCCGCCCATGATCTTAACGAGGCCAGCGCCGAGAAATTCCTGTCGGAAGTCGGCTGGCGGGAATTCTCCCACCATCTGCTCTATCACAATGATGCCCTGCCCGAGCATCCCCTGCGGCCGGAATTCGCGGATTTCCCCTGGCACGAGAACGACAAGGCGCTGACCGCCTGGCAGCGCGGCCTGACCGGCTATCCCATTGTCGATGCCGGCATGCGGGAACTCTGGGCGACCGGCTGGATGCACAACCGGGTGCGGATGATCGTGGCCTCCTTCCTGGTGAAGGATCTGCTGATCCCCTGGCAGGAGGGCGAAGCCTGGTTCTGGGACACGCTCGTCGATGCCGACCTCGCCAACAACGCGGCGAGCTGGCAGTGGGTCGCCGGCTGCGGCGCCGATGCCGCGCCCTATTTCCGCATCTTCAACCCGGTGCTGCAGGGCGAGAAGTTCGACCCGGAGGGTGCTTATGTCCGGCGCTGGGTGCCGGAGCTCGCGAAGATGCCGGCCTCCCATATCCACAAGCCCTGGCTGGCCCCCGACGATGTGATGCGTCAGGCCGGCGTGACGCTGGGCAAGAGCTATCCCAACCCCATCGTGGACCATGGCACGGCGCGCGACCGCGCGCTCGACGCCTTCTCCCGCATCAAGAAGGCGGCCTGAATGAGAATAGCGATTGTCGGCAGCGGTATCTCCGGCCTCGGCGCCGCCTGGCTGCTGCACCAGCGCCACGAGATCACGATCTACGAGAAGGAGTCCCGGATCGGCGGCCACGCCAACACGGTGGAAGCGGATTTCGGCGACAAGCAGATTCCGGTCGATACCGGCTTCATCGTGTTCAACGACCGCAATTATCCGAACCTGCGCGGCCTGTTCAGCGAACTGGACGTGCCCTACCGGAACAGCGAGATGTCCTTCGGCGTCTCCATCGATGGCGGGCGCCTGGAATATGGCGGCGGCAGTATCCCGCAGCTGTTCGCGCAGAAGCGCAATCTGCTGCGCCCGCGTTTTGTCAGGATGGTGCGTGATATCTTGCGTTTCTTCCGCGAGGCGCCGGAGCTGCTGGAGGGCGATGCCGGTGCGCAGTCGCTTGGCGAGTATCTGAAGCGCAACCGCTATTCCGACGGTTTCCTGTACGACCATCTGCTGCCGATGGCGGCCGCCATCTGGTCCTGCCCGGTAGAGACCATGCTAGAGTTCCCGGCAGCCAGCTTCGCGCGCTTCTTCCACAATCACGGCCTGCTGACCGTAAACGACCGGCCGCAATGGATGACGGTCGAAGGCGGCAGCCGCGAATATGTGCGGCGCCTCACGGCGCCCTTTGCCGACCGGTTCCGCCTCGGCAATGCCGCGGTGTCGGTGCGGCGGGTGCCCGGCGGCGTGATGGTGCGCGGCGCGGATGGCGAAGAGACTTTGTTCGACCAGGTCATCCTAGCCAGCCATGCCGACCAGTCGCTGGCGCTGCTGGCCGATGCCGACGCGGCAGAGCGCGGCATTATGGGGCGGTTCCGCTACCAGCTGAACGAGGCGGTGCTACACCGCGACCCGGCCCTGATGCCGCGGCGCCGCGGCGTCTGGTCGAGCTGGAACTATCTGGCCGAGGGCGACGCCTATGACCGCGAGGTTGCCGTCACCTACTGGATGAATTTGCTGCAGGGCATCGACCCCGCCTGCCCGCTGTTCGTCACGCTGAACCCGATCCGCCAGCCCGACCCGGACAAGGTGTTCGCCCGGATTTCCTACAGCCATCCGGTGTTCGATGGCCCCGCCATGCAGGCACAGCGGGAGCTGAACCGCATTCAGGGCACGCGCGGCCTGTGGTTCTGCGGTGCCTGGGGCGGCTATGGCTTTCACGAGGACGGGCTGAAATCCGGCATCGCCGTTGCGCGTGCGCTGGGCGCGGACGTGCCCTGGCAGACCGAGGTGCAGCCCGCCGGGAACCCGCCCCCCGGTGTTGCGCCGCTGCTGGCGGGCGACTGAGCATGACTGGCCAAACGCCGCATACGGATTGGCAATCCTGTCTCTATCGCGGGCGGGTGACACACAGCCGGCTATCGCCCTTCCGGCACAAATTCCATTACCGCGTCTTCTCGCTGCTGGTCGATCTGGACGAGCTGCCGGCGCTCGACGCCGGATTGCGGCTGTTCTCCTATAACCGCGCGAACCTGCTTAGCTTCCATGATCGCGACCATGGCCCGCGCGATGGCAGCCCCTTGCGCCCCTGGGTCGAGCGCCACCTGGCCGCCGCCGGCATCGACAATGATGGCGGGCGCATCTCGCTGCTGTGCTTTCCGCGCCTCATGGGCTTCGTGTTCAACCCGCTGTCGATCTATTACTGCCGTGACCGGCAGGACCGGCTGACCGCCATCCTCTACGAGGTGAAGAACACCTTCGGCCAGCAGCATGGCTATCTGCTGCCGGTTCCCGCCGACCGGCAGCCCGGCGCGCCGATCCTGCAGCGCCAGGAGAAGGGCTTCTACGTCTCGCCCTTCATGCCGATGGAGTGCCGCTACCGCTTCCGCCTGAACGAGCCGGACGAGAGCCTGTCCATCCTGATCCGCCAGGATGAGGCCGGCCCTGATGGCGTACCGCTGCTGGCCGCCACCCACATGGCGGAGCGCGCGGCACTGACGGACGCCGGCCTGCTGTCGGCCTTCGCGCAACACCCGCTGATGACGCTGAAGGTGATCGGCGGCATCCATTGGGAGGCGCTGCGCCTGTGGCGCAAGGGGGCGCGGTTCCATGCCCGCCCCACCCCGCCTGCCCGTGACGTTTCGATCTGGTCCGACCCCGCCCTCGCAAACGGGAGACACGAAAATTGAGCGACGCCACCATGACCATCGACGGCCGTTCCTGGATCGCCCAGATGCGGCGCCGGCCCGACCGCAGCCTGACACGCTGGATGTGGCTTGGCCTGAAGATGCTGCGCAACCTCAGCCACGGCACGCTGATCGTTGTGCTGCCGGATGGCAGGCGCTTCCGCTTCGACAGCCCGCATGAGGGACCGGAGGCGACCATCCTGGTGCGCGATCAGCGCATGGCGCGGCGCTGGTTCATGGGCGGCAGCGTCGGCTGGTCGGAATCCTATCTGGATGGCGAGTGGGACAGCCCCGACCCCGCCAAGGTGGTTGAGCTGTTCTCGATCAATGTCGCCGCGCTGGAACAGCATATCGACGGCAATTGGTGGAGCCGGCTGGCGGGCCGCGCGCTGCATGCACTGAACCGCAACAACCGGCGCGGCAGCCAGCGCAACATCGCCTATCACTATGATCTGGGGAATGATTTCTACCGCCGCTGGCTCGACCCCTCCATGACCTATTCCTCGGCGGTGTTCGAGGGCAGCCAGCAGGATCTGGAAGCCGCCCAGCGCGCCAAGTACCGCCGTATCTGCACCCTGCTAGACGCCCAACCCGGCCAGCATGTGCTGGAGATCGGCTGCGGCTGGGGCGGCTTTGCGGAGGTCGCGGCGGGCGAGTTTGGCCTGAAAGTCACCGGCATCACCCTGTCGCAGCAGCAGCACGCCTACGCCACCGAGCGGATCGCCCGGGCCGACCTGTCAGACCGTGTGGAGCTGCGCCTGCAGGATTACCGCGACGTCAGCGAGCGGTTCGACCGTATCGCCTCCATCGAAATGTTCGAGGCGGTGGGCGAACGCTATTGGCCGGTATTCTTCGACAAGGTGAAATCCTGCCTCACGGAAAACGGCAAGGCAGCGATGCAGGTCATCACCATCGCCGATGACCGGTTCGAGGCCTATCGCAGCTCCCCCGACTTCATCCAGCGCTACATCTTCCCCGGCGGCATGCTGCCGTCCGACAGTATCCTGCGCGGGCTGGTCAATGATGCCGGCATGTCTCTGACGCGCGATGACGGCTTCGGGCTGGACTATGCCCGAACGCTGCGCCACTGGAGCGACGCCTTCCGCACCGCCTGGCCGGACATCCGGGAGATGGGCTTCGACGAGCGTTTCCGGCGCATGTGGGAATTCTATCTGCATTATTGCGAGGGCGGCTTCCGGTCCGGCAGCATCGACGTGCGCCAGATCGCCTTCAGCCGCTAACGCATGCCCCATACCCCCCTGGCACGCCGGATACTCGCCGCCTATGGCCTGCCCGGCCTGCCGATGGCAGCGCTAGGACTGCCGCTGTTCATCTATCTGCCGACCTTCTATGCCGCCGATCTGGGGCTGAACCTCACGGCGGTCGGCGCGGTGCTGCTGCTGGCACGGCTGTGGGACGGGGTGACCGATCCGGCGGTCGGCGTGCTCAGTGACCGCACGCGCAGCCGCTGGGGCCGGCGCCGGCCCTGGATGATCACCGGGCTGCCGGTGACCCTGCTGGCCATGTGGATGCTGTTCGTGCCACCGCAAGATGCGGGCATCTTGCATCTGCTGGGCTGGTCGATGCTGCTCTATCTTGGCTGGACGATGATCTCCCTGCCGCATTCCGCCTGGGGGGCGGAGCTGTCGCCGGATTACCACGAACGCTCCCGCATTACTGCCTCACGCGAGTTGTTCGTCGTACTGGGCACGCTGATCGCGGCCGGCCTGCCCTCGCTGGTCGGGGGCGGCAACGCCGAGGTGCTGAAAGTGCTGGCGATTACCCTGCTGATCGCCCTGCCGCTGACAATCCTGCTGGCCAGTGTGGTTGTCAGTGAACCGCCTCGCCCTGCCCCGCGTACATGTAACTGGAGACTGGCAATAAGGGTGCTCCTCGCGAACCGCCCCTTCCGCCGGCTGATCGTGGCCTATCTGCTGAATGGTATCGCAAATGGCCTGCCGGCGACCCTGGTTCTGCTGTTTGCGGCCCAGGTACTCCAACTGGGCGATTTGAGCGGCCTGTTCCTTACGGTGTATTTCGGATGC
Source organism: Oceanibaculum indicum P24 (assembly GCF_000299935.1). NCBI lineage: Bacteria > Pseudomonadati > Pseudomonadota > Alphaproteobacteria > Rhodospirillales > Oceanibaculaceae > Oceanibaculum > Oceanibaculum indicum. Next base: position 171,135 of record NZ_AMRL01000004.1, read on the forward strand.
GGCATTCTCTCCATACCGGTCTGGATCGCGGCCAGCCGCAAGCTGGAGAAGCACCGCGCCTGGTGCATGGCGATGCTGCTGAACTGCCTGTTCTTCGCACCAGTGCCCCTGCTGGGCGCGGGCGACATGGCGGGATTCCTGGCAATCTGTGTGCTGACCGGCCTGTGCCTGGGCGCCGATCTCGCCCTGCCGCCCTCAATGCAGGCGGATGTGGTGGATATCGACACGGCGGAGAGCGGGGCACACCGCGCCGGCCTGTATTTCGCGCTGTGGGGCGTGGCGACGAAGCTGGCGCTGGCGCTGGCCGTGGGCATCGCCTTTCCAATCCTCGACCTGTTCGGCTTTCAGGCGGCAGCTGGCAGTGCGAACGATCCGCTGGCGCTGTCCGCCCTGGCCGCGCTCTACGCCATCGCGCCGATCGCCTTCAAGCTGGCCGCTATCGCGCTGATGTGGGGCTATCCTATCGGCGCGGCCGAGCATGCGGCGGTGAAGCGCCGGATCGAGGCCGTGCCATGATTTCCAATGTTTCCGGGAGGATCACCAATGTTTCGCGCCGCAGCAGCGCTGCTGGCTGCCGTTCTTCTGCTGGGAGGATGCAGCGCCATGAAGCCTGAGGATTTCGCCGGCACCGAGCCGAAATTGACCGTCGAGGAGTATTTTGCCGGCAAGAGCCGCGCCTGGGGCATCTTCCAGGACCGGTTCGGCACGCTGAAGCGCAGCTTCACGGTCGATATCGAGGGCCGGCAGGAAGGCGACGAGTTCGTCCTCGTTGAGGATTTCGTCTATGACGATGGCGAGACCGACCGGCGCATCTGGCGCATCCGCAAGCTGGACGAGCACCGCTATGAAGGCCGCGCCGACGATGTGGTCGGCACCGCAACCGGAATCGCCTACGGCAAGGCGCTGAACTGGCGCTACGATTTCGATCTGAAGGTCGGCGAGCGGACGATCCGCGTGCATTTCGACGACTGGATGTTCCGGCAGGATGACAAGGTCATGGTGAACCGCGCCACGGTCACCAAGTTCGGCATCGAGCTGGGTCAGGTCACGCTGTTCTTCCTGCGCGAGGACAAAAAGCAGACCGCCTCCCTCGCGGCGGAGTGAGGCTAGAAAAGTTCAGAAGACAGCCCTTTTCCTTGTCACCCCCGGACTTGACCCGGGGGTCCAGGGGTGGTGCCCAGCCTCCGAGTTCTCAGGCCGCGGCCCCTGGATTGCCGGGTCAAGCCCGGCAATGACACATGTTCGACGACTAGACCGCCAGCTTCCGCCTCACCCACCGCAGCAGCGCGCCGAGGACCGGTAGGCGCTCATAAAGCTGGCTGGCGGCATCCCAATGGTCAACATGCTCTGCCACCAGCCCGTCGGGGCGGAAGCGCACCTCGCTCATGCCCTCGATGGTCCAGATCTCGACCGCGCCCTTGCGCCGGAAGCTGAACCGCCACCGGTAAAAGGCGGTATCGCCCTCGATGGCGGTGCGCAGGATGGTGAAGCGCGGCTGCTCCACCGTCTCGAACATGTGCCGGAAGACGGCGCGGTATTTCTCGATGCCCGTCACATCGTTGAACGGATCGACGAAGCGCACATCGGGTGCCACGATCCCGTCCAGCCGGTCCAGACTGTCCGGGGCGATAGTCTCGAAGAAGCGGCCATAGGCCGCAACGGCCTGTTTCACTGTTTCGTCGCCCGCCTGATCATCGGGAAATAGAGAGCATAGGGCAGGCAGCGCAGAATCTTCAGCAGATAGGTGAAGCGCTTCGGAAAGGTGATCTCGAAGCCGTCGCCGTCCAGCCCGCGAATGAGGGCGGCGGCCGCATCCTCCGGCTCCATCAAGAACGGCATGGGGAACGGATTCCTGTCCGTCAGCGGCGTGCGCACGAAGCCGGGATTGACGATCTGCATCTTCACGCCCAGCCGGTCGCATTCCGGTTTCAACGATTCCGCCATGTTGATCAGACCGGCCTTGGTTGCGCCATAGGCGGCGGAGGTCGGCAGGCCGCGATAGCCCGCAACCGAGGCAACGATGGCAATCTGTCCGCGCCTTCGGTTCCTGAACGTCGCCAGCAGCGGCTCCAGACAGTTTGCCGTGCCCATCAGGTTCAGCTCAACCAGCTCGCGCAGCTTTTCCGCCTTGAAATCATCGGCGCTGACCGGCTCATGCGTGCCGGCATTCAGCAGGGCGATATCGATGGGGCCATGCTCCGCCTCGATGCGGGCAACCGTATCGGCGGTTGCTTGGCCGTCTGTCACATCCAGCTCGTAGGGCAGGATGCTGCCTTCCGGCGCCTCCCCGGCCAGCCCCTTCAGCTTGTCGGCCGAACGCGCGCTGACCGCCACCCGGTCACCCCGACGGGCAAGCTGCAGGGCGACTTCCCGGCCCAGCCCATAGCTCGCGCCGGTGATCCAGATCAGTCGGCTGGCGGGCTTAGCGTTGTTCATTCTGCGCCACCGTCACATAGCGGCTGGCGGGCTCGCCGGGCGGCACATCCTCAAGGCTGAAATTCCAGGGCGTATCCGACGGCACCAGGCGGCGGGTATAGAGCACTTCCTCGCCGCGCCCGTCGAAGCTGCCACCGACCCAGCGCTTATCCGCGTCGTAGCAGAGCTGCATGGTGAGCTCGCCGGTCATGTCGTAGCAGCCCTCACGCCCCGCCATCGCGGTCATCTCAACTTCCCGGACGATGCCCTTCTGGGTATCCAGCAGACGGCCCTGGCGGACCGTCGCATAACGCCAGTAATCCGACGGGAAGATATCGGCCGGAACCTTGATCCGGCCATCGACACCCAGCAGCGAGAGCGTGCCGTCGCCGCGCCCGGCATCATCCTGCCGGGCGAGTACGGCGAAGTAATCGCCATCATCATTGGTGCGGGTCTCGATGCTCACCACCTTGCCGTCCTCGATCAGGGTGCGGTTGCGGTGCGTGTAGCGGTACAACGCGATGGGACCGAATTTCAGCTCGAAATCGATCATGATCTCGACCCTGGCCCTGTCGCCATCGCGCTCGATGCGCAGCCGGTGCCAGCCCAGTGGATCACCACCGCGCGTCACCTCGAAATCGATGCGCTCGACCGTGGGTTCGGCCTGGGCCGACGGCGTGACGGCCAGAAGAATTGCGGCAGCGGCGAGAAGTCGTTTCATGGCAACACATCCCGGTTTCCGTTGCGGATCAGTTCCCCTTTCTACGCACGGACAGGCGGAACGGATGTCGCAGCAGTCTTCAGAACATTCCGCCGCGCTGCAGCGTCGCCAGCAGGAACAGCAGCCCGAAGGCGGAAATCGCCAGCGAGCCGGCAACGCCGATGCCGCGGTGCAGCCGGTCGCGCCAGACCGACTCCGTCCGGTCGCCGAACGCCAGCGCTATCTTCCGGCCATAGACACTGGCCATGGCCAGCGCCGCGACCGTCATCGCCGTGCCCAGCGCCATCGCGAAGGTAGCTGCAACCCCCAGCAGGAAAAGGCCATTGGCCAGCGTGAACAGCAGCACCAGCACCGCACCGCTGCAGGGCCGGATGCCGACCGCCGCCGCCATCGCCCAAAAGCGCCGCAGCCCGCGCCGCGCCGTCACCGCATGATCGTGTGCATGATCATGGTGGTGGTGGTCATGGTCATGGTCGTGGGCGTGATGCGCATGGTCATGATGGGCAGGACCGATACCGTGATCATGGTCGCAGCTCTCGCCCTTCCAGGCCCGCACCGCCAGCCACAAGCCGATCACGATGACGAGGCTGAAGCTGACGATTTCCAGCACCTTCACCTGCTCGCCGATGGCGAAGCGCGAGGCGCCCAGCAGCACAGCCAGCACAACGACCAGCATGACGGCACTCAGCCCCTGCACCAGCGAGGAGGCGAAGGCGAGCGCGATGCCGCGCTTCAACCGGCTGTCATGGCCGACCAGATAGGCCGAGATCACCGCCTTGCCATGACCCGGCCCGGCGGCATGGAAAATGCCGTAGAGGAAGGAGACACCGATCAGCGTCAGCGCCGGCCACAGCGCCTCGCCCTGGCTCGTCGCCCGCACCAGCGCCGCCATCTCGCGGTGCAGTTGCGACTGCCAGCGGGCAATCTGCGCAAGGATGGCGGAGAACAGGCCAGGTTCGCCTGCCGGGGCTGATGGCCCCGCTAACGGCGATTGCGCCAGCGCTTCGGGAACAATGCAGACAAGCAACAGCAGACACAGCCCGCAAAAGGCGGCGATGCGCATGAAACTCAGCTCCCGGTGCAGCTTAACGTAGCAACGCGCGGAAAGAAGGCGCCGTAATAGAGCGGGCGGCTCATATCCTCCGTCATGTCGATGGCGCAGGCGGGCACGGCCTCGCCCGCCAGACGGAACGGGTCCCATTCATCGAGCAGCAGTTCGACATAATAGCTTTCGTCATAGAGCCCGACCGACAGCGCCGTCGCCCGCGGATCGATGGCCCGGGGCAGTAGCGCCCGGAAGGCGAAGACGACGCGGCCCTTCTCGATGCTCGCCTTGAAATTTGCGATCTTCTCGATCTTCAGCAGCGTTCCGTCCGCGCTGACATGGGTGAAGAAGCCGAACTCCGCCATCGGCAGCATGACCTGGCTTTCCAGGTCGGCATGTCCCTGCCTGGTGAAGCTCTTGCCGTCCTTGGCCGCGAAATCCTCGATCATCATGGAGCTGAAGAAATCGTCGAACACCCAGACGACATCGAGGGCGGTCAGCTTGCCGGCATCGAAGTGCAGCGTGGCGTGGGCATCGATCCAGACATGAGGATGGGACTGTGCGCCGCGCGGCGGCACCGCGAACAGCAGCACCAGCGCCAGGAGAATGACCGCCAGCCCCTGCCCCCGTCCGGTCATGGCGTCAGCCGATGGGCGGGAATTTGGGGTCCAGCCGGCAGCCGCAATAGGGGCAATCGAAGGCCGCCAGCAGCGCCTGCCGCTCGGTCTCCGGCACCGCCGTCCCGGCGTCCCGCACCTGCGCCAGCACCTCTTCGACCAGCTGCTTGTGGCGCTGCTGCTCAGTGCAGGCCTGCAGGCGCAGCTGCTGCACCGGCACCGGCGCCTCCTCCACGCTGAAGCCATGCGCCCGTCCGAAAAGGAAACCGGGTACAAGCGCCGCAACGGCGGTCAGCATGCTGGTTTCGAGAAGGCGGCGACGGCTGAGCATGGAGTTTCCTCCTGAAAGGGGAACTACCGCTAAAATAGGCCGTCCCGGGCCGACATTCCAGTGGCCAACCTGTCAGCTCTGAGGCATCAGGCAGTCGCGCAGGGAGGTGGCCAGTCCGCGCATCACCTCGAAATAGGCGTCCGGGCCCGCTGGCAGGGCGGCGCCGATGGGGTCCAGCTCGCCGCGCTTTGCCTTGCTGCCCTCGATCACCACATCGACCAGCGCCGGCCGGAACTGCGGCTCGGAGAACACGCAGGCGGCACCGCTGTCGCTCAGCCGCTTGCGGATTTCGCGCAGGCGCTGGGCGCTCGGCTGCCGTTCCGGCGACAGGGTGATGGAGCCCACCGCCTTCAACCCGTAATGCGCCTCGAAATACTGGTAGGCGTCATGGAACACGATGTAGGGCCGGTCTTTCACCGGGGCCAGCTGCGCCTTCAGCTCGCTGTCCAGTGCCTCGATCCGCGCGACCATCTTCTGCGCATTGGCGCGATAGGCCACCGCATTGGCCGGGTCGATCTCGGCCAGCGTCTCTGCCGCGACCGTTACGATAGCCTCCGCATTGTGCGGGTCGAGCCAGAGATGGCCATCGATCCCGTCATGCGCGTGCTCATGCTTGTGGTCGTGAGAATGCTTCTTGTCGTGCTTGTGGTCATGCGAATGCTTGTGGTCGTGGCCATGTGCCGCCGCATGCGATTCCCACGCCCCGCCTTCCCGGCCTTCCAGCGTCTCGACGCCCCTGGCCTCGGCAAGCTCAATGATACGCGCCTGCTTGCCCAGCGTCTCCAGCGGGTGTTCCAGGAAGGTTTCCAGCGTCTCCCCGACCCAGAACACCAACTGCGCTTCCGACAGGGCACGCGCGTCGGAGGGCTTCAGCGTATAGCTGTGCGGGGATTCGCCGCCCTTCAGCAGCAGGTAGGGTTCGCCCACCCCCTGCATCACGCCGGCGACCAGCGCATGCACCGGCTTCACGGTGACGAACACCTTCGGCGCCTGCGCCATCACCGGGCCGAGGCTGGCGAGCAGCAGCAGTCCCGCACCGGCCAGCAAATGAAAAGGACGTCGCAGAGCGTGACAAGCGGACATGGGAGTGCTCCTAATGCACGAAACCGGCATAATGTGCCGCTATCGACTTGAAAATTCCGTGATGTTATAAAGTAACATTACTAAGTGACGCAACGGGAAAACCGGATGACGGAACTGAAATCCATGATCGCGGGGGCAGGCACTGGGGCAGGCGGCGAAACGCCGGCCGCCTTCCCGTCGGAGCGGCACGACCATGCGCATTGCGTCGATCAGGCGCTGAGTGCCGCCGAGGAAATCTGCGCCGAGCGCGGTGCGCGGCTGACGCCGCTGCGACGCCAGGTGCTGGAACTGGTCTGGCGCAGCCATGAGCCGATCGGCGCCTATGACGTGCTGGCGAAGCTGCAGCGCGAGGATACCGCTGGCGAGGATGGCCGCCCGGCGGCGCCGCCCACGGTCTATCGCGCGCTGGATTTCCTGCTGAAGCACCGGCTGGTGCATCGCATCGAATCGATGAATGCCTATGTCGGCTGCCCGCATCCGGACAGCGAGCATAGCGGCCAGTTCCTGATCTGCCGCCAGTGTGGCAATGCGGCGGAGATCGACGACCCGGCGATCCGCCGCGCCATCGGGGAACATGCCCGCAAGATCGGCTTCACCATCGAGCACATCACCGTCGAGGTTGCCGGCCTGTGCCCGAAATGCAGTGCCCAGCATGCCGACTGACGTTGCCGCAACGACCGCCCCTGCCCTGATCGAGGCCAGCAACCTCAGCGTCCGGCGCGGCGCGGTACCGGTTCTGGACCATATCGACCTTGCCCTTCAGGCAGGCGAGATCGTCTGCATCATCGGCCCCAACGGTTCCGGCAAGACGACGCTGCTGCGGGCCCTGCTGGGGCTGATCCCCGCACAGGACGGCACTGTCACCCGGCGTCCCGGCCTGCGGGTCGGCTACATGCCGCAACGGCTTGCCATCGACCCGACGCTGCCGATCACGCTGGACCGGTTTCTGGGATTGTCGCGCAATGGCGGCAGTGCCGCGCGCCGGCAGGCGATGCAGGAGACCGGCATCGCGCATCTGGCCGACCGGCCGATGCAGGGCCTGTCCGGTGGCGAGACGCAGCGCGCCCTGCTAGCCCGTGCCCTGCTGAACCAGCCGGATATACTGATGCTGGACGAACCGGCGCAGGGCGTTGACGTGAACGGCCAGGTCGAGCTGTACGAGTTGATCGGCCGCATCCGGCGCGAACGCGGCTGTGCCGTGCTGATGGTATCGCACGACCTGCACCTCGTCATGGCGGCGACCGACCGGGTGATCTGCCTGAACGGCCATATCTGCTGTACCGGCCATCCCGAGGATGTCAGCCGCGACCCGGCCTATTTGTCGCTGTTCGGGCCGCGCGCCGCGCGGGCGCTGGCGGTCTATCAGCATCATCACGACCACCACCACACGCCGGGCGGCGGCGTGGTGCCGCTGCACGAGGACAGCACCCTGGAGAATTCCGGGGAGAATGCTGGGGAGAATGCCGGCTGCACCCATCCCCATCACGGGCACCATCACTACCATCATGGATGAGTTCTTCCTGCGCGCCCTGCTGGGCGGCCTTGGCGTGGCGGCGCTTGCCGGCCCACTTGGTTCCTTCATCGTCTGGCGGCGTATGGCCTTCTTCGGCGACACGCTGGCGCATTCGGCGCTGCTGGGTGTGGCGCTGGGCTTCGTACTGGGCATCGACCTGACGCTGGGCATCTTCGCCAGCTGCATCGCCATCGCCTTGCTGCTGCCGGTCTGGCAGCGCCAGCAGAAGCTGCCCGGCGATACGCTGCTGGGCATCCTGTCGCACACCGCGCTGTCGCTCGGCCTCGTCACCATCGCCTTCCTCAGCACGCTGCGTGTCGATCTGCTGGGCTATCTGTTCGGCGATATCCTGGCCGTCGGCTGGCGCGATGTGGCGATGATCTATGCCGGCGGCGCCGTGGTCCTGGGGCTGATGGTCTGGCTGTGGCGCCCGCTGCTGTCGATGACGGTGCATGAGGAGATGGCGCGCGTCGAGGGTGTGCCAGTGGAGCGCGTGAAGCTGGGCTTCGTGCTGCTGCTGGCGATCACCGTGGCGATTGCCATGAAGATCATCGGCATGCTGCTCATCACCTCGCTGCTGATCATCCCGGCGGCGGCGGCCCGCTCCTTCGCCCGCACGCCGGAGAGCATGGCGCTCTATGCCAGCCTGACCGGCATGCTTGCCGTGGTGCTGGGGCTGACCGCGTCGCTGCGCTTCGACCTGCCGACCGGTCCGGCGATTGTGGTCGCGGCGGCCAGCCTGTTCGTGCTGTCACTGCTGATCCCGGCGATCCGCGGCGGCCTGCCGGCGAAAGGCTGAGCCATGCGCATCACAGTCCTCGGCGCCGGTATCATCGGCATCACCACCGCCTACCGGCTGGCGCGCGACGGGCACCGGGTCACCGTCATCGACCGGCAGCCCGGACCGGCGCTGGAGGCCAGCTTCGCCAACGCCGCGCAGATCGCCGCAGCACTCTCCGGCCCCTGGGCTGCGCCCGGCGTTCCCGGCCAGATCCTGCACTGGATGCGGCGCACCGACAGCCCGATGCGGTTCCGCCTGAAGGCCGACCCAGCGCAATGGCTCTGGAGCCTACGCTTCCTCGCCGAATGCCGGCGGGACCGGTTCGAGACCACCTTCCGCCGCATGCTGGACTTCGGCCGGTACAGCCAGCGGATGCTGGCCGGCGTGAAACAGGAGACCGGTCTTGCCTACGACCAGCTGGAAAAGGGCATCTTGAAGCTCTGCACCACGCCGGAAACTGTTGCTGAACTTGCAGATTTCGAGGCGATCCTGCGGCGCTCTGACATTCCGGCGCAGCGCATACCGATTGACGAAGCCATCGCCCTGGAACCGGCGCTGGAAGCCTCCCACGACCGGCTGGCCGCCTGCCTGCATCTGCCGACCGACGAGACCGGCGACGCGCATCTGTTCGCGCGTGGCCTCGCCGAACGCTGCGAAGCGCTGGGTGTCGATTTCCGCTATGGTCACGACATCCGCGATGTCGAGCTGCACAAGGGCGAAATCCTCTCGGTGCGCACCCACAAGGGCGAGATCGACGGCGAGCTGTTCGTGCTGGCGCTCGGCAGCCATTCACCCCGACTTGCCCGCAAGCTTGGCCTGTCGCTGCCGGTCTATCCGGTGAAGGGCTATTCCGCGACCGTGCCGGTGGGGACAAGCAACAGCGCGCCGCAGGTCAGCCTCTATATCGCCGAGAAGAAGGTGGCGATGAGCCGGCTGGGCGGTCGGCTGCGCATCGCCGGCATGGCCGATATCGCCGGATACGATTTGAACCTCGAACAGGCACGCGCCCGGCAGGTGCTGGAGAGCGGCCTGTCGCTGTTCCCGGATATCGACGGCAAGGAAGCGGAGTTCTGGTGCGGGTTGCGCCCGCTGACACCGGACGGGCTGCCGGTGCTGGGCAGCTGCCGGGTGCCGAACCTGCTGCTGAATACCGGCCACGGCACCTATGGTTGGACCTATGCCTGCGGCTCCGCACAGGTGATCGCAGACCTCGCGGCGGGACGCACGCCGGACCATGACCTCAGCGGCATGACAATCAGCCGGTTTTCGCTGTAGTCCGCTGGGCCAGCCAGATGCCGGCGAAGATCGCCGCCATGCCGGCAAAATGGAACCAGTACAGCCGCTCCCCCAACGTCAGCACCGCCAGCAGCGTGCCGAACACCGGCACCAGATAGATGAAGTAGCCCGCCGTGCCCGGCGAGGTTGCCTCAATGCCCTTCTGCCAGAACAGGAAGGCCAGCACGGAGGGAAACACTGCCAGGAAGACCAGGCTGACCAGCGGCACCCATCCGACATCCGCCGGCGACGGCCACCAGGCCGCGCCCGCCGCCGCCTCCCACGCAAAACCGAGGCCGAGGAAAAACCAGCCGGCGACAAAGGCGGCTAGCTGGAAGGGCAGCATCGGCAGGCGCGGCTTCAGGCGCGCCAGCAGCACGGAATAGCTGGCCCAGCACAGCATCGCCGCCAGGATGATCGGGTCGCCGGGGTTGAAGCGCACCGCCAGCAGCGTCTCAAGGCTGCCCTGGCCGACGATCAACACCACCCCGGCCAGACATACCGCCACACCCATCAGCCGCTGCCGGCCGATCACATGGCCCAGCAGCAGCCGGGCAACGATCAGGATCATCACCGGCATGGTGGCGTTCAGCAGCGACAGGTTGGTGGCCGTCGTATAGCGCAGCCCGACATAGACCAGCGTGGTGAAACCGGTGACCGACAGGAAGCCCAGCACCAGCACCGCCAGCCAGTCCTGCCGAAGGGTCGCGCGCTGCTTCCACAGCGCCGGCAGCGCCAGCGGCGCCATCACGATCACTGCCCCGCTCCAGCGCCAGAAGGACAGGCTGATCGGCGGCACGCTACCCACCAGGAAACGCCCCAGCGCCGGGTTGGCGGCCCAGAACAGGGCCGCCAGGGCCAGCAGCAGGTAGGCTTGCCGTTGCGACACGGTCTGTTCTCCTCGCTGTAGAGCCGGATCAGCCCTTTTCGCGCAGCAACCGGGCCTTGTCGCGCTGCCAGTCGCGTTTCTTCGCCGTCTCGCGCTTGTCCGCCAGCTTCTTGCCCTTGGCGAGGCCGAGCTGCAGCTTGGCGATGCCGCGTTCGTTGAAATACATCTGCAGCGGCACCAGCGTGGCGCCCTCGCGCTTCACCATGCCGAGCAGCTTCGCCAGCTCGCGCCGATGCACCAGCAGCTTGCGCGTCCGCCGCGGCTCGTGATTCATCTGGTTCGCGGCCTGCCCGTATTCCGGGATATGGGCGTTGAACAGATACAGCTCGCCCGCCTTCGGCCCGGCGTAGGATTCGCCGATGCTGGCCCGCCCGGCACGGAGGGATTTCACCTCCGTGCCCAGCAGCATGATGCCGACTTCCAGCGTGTCCTCGATGAAGTAATCGTGCCGTGCCCGGCGGTTATCGGCGACAATCCGATAGCGCTCGGCCTTCTGGGCGGCCTTATCGCCCGACATGGCGGTAACCCCGCTTTGACATCCGTGTTAGTTGAGCAGACCCGCGCTTTTCATCGCCGCCTCGACCCGCGCCTTGCTGGACGCGGCGATCTCGGTCAACGGCAGCCGGGTTCCGGCGTCCGACTTGCCCAGCAGCGACGCGGCGTATTTCACCGGGCCGGGGCTGGATTCGCAGAACAGCGCCTCATGTAGCGGCATGAGCCGGTCGTTGATCTGCTGGACCTTGGTGAAATCCCCGGCCTTCCACGCGGCATGCATCTCCGAGCAGAGACGCGGTGCCACATTGGCGGTGACCGAGATGCAGCCATGCCCGCCCTGCCCCAGATAGGCCACCTGGGTGCCGTCCTCGCCGGAGAGCTGGGCGAAATCCGCATCGATGGCAAGCCGTGTCGTCACCGGGCGGGTCAAGTCGTTGGTTGCGTCCTTCACGCCGACGATGCGCGGCAGCTTCGCCAGTTCCGCCATCGTCTCCACCTTCATGTCCACGACCGAGCGGCCGGGAATATTGTAGATGATGATCGGAATGTCGGTCGCATCATGGATCGCCTTGTAATGGGCGATCATGCCGGCCTGGGTCGGCTTGTTGTAGTAAGGCGTGACGATCAGCGCCGCATCGGCACCGGCCTTCTGGGCATGCTGAGTCAGGCTGATCGCCTCGGCGGTCGAGTTCGAGCCGGTACCGGCAATCACCGGCACGCGCCCCTTGGCGACCTCGACGCACAGCGCGGTGACGCGGTTATGCTCCTCATGGCTCAGCGTCGGCGATTCGCCGGTCGTGCCGCAGGGCACGACGCCGTTGATGCCTTCTTTGATCTGCCAGTCCACGAAAGCCTGGAATTTTTTCTCGTCCACCGCCCCGTTTGCGAACGGCGTGATCAAGGCGGTGATGGCACCGCTGAACGGCGGCTTGGCCATGACGAGTTCTCCCTCTGGCTTTCGGTTTGCGCGGACCTGCAGCGGCCCGCCCCCTTGCGCACTCTGCGAAGGGCCGAAGACCATAGCGCCCGACCGCCCGCCCCGCAAGCATGCCGGCAGCGCTGGCACACATCGGCTTCCTACGCCAGCACCGCGATTATCGCTTAGTGCGCACATCTTGCTGTAAGCCCAAGAAAACGTTAGGATTGAAAGGATAAAAGGCGCGCCAAAAATCAGCCGATCGCGGCTTGGGTCACGACCATAAACAGTTCAAGGGGCCGGCATGCCAATTCGTCTTGCAGTGCTATTTCTGTGTCTGGTCGCCTGGCCGGGCGGGCATGTCGTGGCTGCCGATACGCTGAAGCCGGCGCAGAAGGAGCTCTACACCAGGGTCTTCGAGGCGGCGCAGGCGGATAAGTGGACCGAGGCACGCGCCAGCGCCAGCAAGGCGCCTGCGGGCAGCCGCGACGCGCTGCTGGACAAGGCGCTGCACTGGATGGACCTCACGCGGTCCGATACCGACGCCACCTTCGCCGAGATCACCGCCTTCCTGCACGCCAACCCGTCCTGGCCGCACCGCAACACGCTGCGCCTGCGCGGTGAGCAGAAGATGCCGGATACCCTGCCCGCGACGGCGGTTGCGCAATGGTTCGACGAGTTTCCACCGCTGACGCAGGATGGGCGGCTGCGCCAGCTGGCGGCACTGCAGGCCAGCGGCCACAAGGAGAAGCTGACCGGGCTGGTCCGCACCATCTGGCAGCGCAGCGTGTTCAGCAAGAGCGTCGAGACCGACTTCCTGAAGAGTTATGGCGGGCTGCTGCGCGCCCAGGACCATGCCAGGCGGCTCGACTGGCTGCTGTGGGAAGGGCACCTGTCCAGTGCCGAGCGCATGCTGCCGCTGGTCCCCGCCGACCTGCGCGCGCTGGCCAATGCGCGCATAAAGCTGCGCGACCTGCGCCCCGGTGTCGATGCCGCCATCGACGCCGTGCCGAAGGCGCTGCAGGACGATCCCTCCCTGCTGTATGAGCGCATCCGCTGGCGCCGCATGAAGGGCCGCACCGACGAGGCCCGCGAGCTGCTGGCCAAGGCGCCGGCCGATCCTGCCAATGCCAGCTACTGGTGGCGTGAGCGGGCCTACCATTTCCGCGAGGCGCTGAACGCCGGCCATATAAGCGACGCCTATAACCTCGCCAGCCGCCATGGCGCCAAGAGCGGCATCGTGTTCGCCGATGGCGAGTTCCTGGCCGGCTGGGTCGCGCTGCGCTTCCTGCAGGACAAGAAGGACGCGCTCACCCATTTCATCCGCATGCATGATGGCGTCTCCACGCCGATCAGCCGCAGCCGCGCCGCCTATTGGGCTGGCCGTGCCGCCGAGGCCCTAAACCGGCGCGAGGAGGCCGCCCGCTGGTATGGCGAGGCTAGCGCCCACATCACCACCTTCTATGGCCAGCTGGCTGCGGCGCGGCTGGAAGGGCCGCTGCCCGCCCTGCCCGCCGACCCGATCCCGACCAAGGCGGAAACCGCCGCCTTCGAGAAGAATGAGCTGGTGCGGCTGGTGCGCCGGCTGGGCGAGATCGACCAGCCGAAGCTGCTCTCCACCTTCCTCGACGCGGTGGCACGACAGGCCGATAGTCCCGGCCAGCGCCAGCTGGTCGCCGACCTCGGCCAGGCCAATGGCAACCCCGATGTCGGCGTCCGCCTTGCCCGGCAGTTCGCGCAGGACGGGCTACAGCTGATCGAAGCCGGCTATCCGCTGCCGGGCAACATTGCCGAGGGGCATCCGAAGCAGTCGCTGATTCTCTCGCTGATCCGGCAGGAGAGCAATTTCGACAGCCAGGCGATCAGCCGCGCCGGCGCGCGTGGCCTGATGCAGCTAATGCCCGGCACCGCCAAGCAGGTGGCAAAGCAGGAACAGCTTGCCTATGCGCCCGCCAAGCTGACCGAGGACCCCGACTTCAATGTCGCGCTGGGCAGCCGCTACATGACCGACCTGCTGGACAGTTTCGACGGCTTCTACCCGGCCGCCATCGCCGCTTACAATGCCGGCCCCAGCCGGGCCTATCGCTGGCTGCGCGAGATCGGCGATCCGCGTCGCGGTGATATCGACATCGTGGACTGGATCGAGCTGATCCCGTTCTCCGAGACGCGCAACTATGTGCAGCGCGTGCTGGAGAACCTCTACATCTACCGCACTAGGCTGGAACAGCATCCGACCGGCATCGAGAAGGACCGCACCCTGCATGTCTGGTGCGTGATCGCCTGCGGCGTGCGGCTGGACAATCTGCAGCGTGACGCCGCACTGCTGCCGCACCCGACGCTGCATAACAGCCTGGCCGCCGATTTCGGGCGGTCGCCGGAATAGCGGCGGCGACAACGCGTGGGCGGCGACCCGTCGGCCTATCGGGAGCGTTTCTTCTCCGCCAGCGACGGGGTTTCGCTGTATTTCCGCGAATACGGGACCAGAGATGACGGTCCTCTGCCCGCCATCCTCTGCCTGCCCGGCCTTGCCCGCAACTCCAAGGATTTCGACGGGCTGGCACGGCATCTGGCAGCGCGCGGGCATAGTGTGGTGGTGCCGGATTATCGCGGGCGGGGCCGCTCAGGACGCTGTAAGAACTGGCGGGATTATGCGCCGGCTCGGATCGTCGAGGATATCCGCCATTTGCTGGACATTGCCGGGCTGCACCGGGTCGTCGTCATCGGCACCTCGCTGGGTGGCGCCATCGCCATGGCGCTGGGGGCGATGTCGCCGTCGCGGCTGGCCGGTGTGGTGCTGAACGATATCGGCCCCGATGTCGCACACGATTCCGGGGGCGAGAGCGGTGCCATCCTGCGCTATATTGGCCAGGATCATCCCGTGCCGGACTGGGACAGCGCCATCGCCTGGCTGCAGGAGCTGATGCCCGACCTGTCCTTCACGACCACGCAGGAATGGCGGGAGTTCGCCGAAGCGACCTTCGTGCCGGGCGAGGACGGGATGCTGCATCTGGACTGGGACCCGGCCATCGCCCTGCCCTTCGCCAGAGGCGCTGCGAGTGGGTACGATCTGTGGGCGCTGTTCGGCAGCCTGACGCCTTTCCCGCTGCTGGTGGTGCGCGGCGGCGTGTCGCGCATCTTGACCGAGCCGGTTTTTCGGCGCATGACCGGGGTACATCCGACCTGCCGGTCCATGACCCTGCCCGGCGTCGGCCATGCCCCCGCCCTGACCGAACCGACCTGCCTGGAAGCGATTGACGCGCTGCTTACCGTCATATCGGGGCATCAAGAATAGGCGCCCGAATTTCGGCGGCACCGCATTCCTGGCGGTGCTAGCTTTCCCCCATGCTGCTCGAACGCCCCTCTGACGACACGCTTTATGCCGCGCTGCTCGCGCGCGACGCTGCCTATGATGGGCTTGCCTATGTTGCGGTCAGGACCACCGGCATCTTCTGCCGGCTGACCTGCCCGGCCCGCAAGCCGAAGCGCGCGCATGTGCTGTTCTTCGAGACCCCCGCCGAATGTCTTGCCGCCGGCTTTCGGCCCTGCCTGCGTTGCAAACCGCTTTCGACAGGGCGGGAGCCGGAACCGGCTGTCAGCGCCCTCATCGAGCTGCTGGAACGAGAGCCGGAGCGCCGCTGGAGCGAGCGCGATCTGGTCAAGCGCGGCTACGACCCATCGACGGTACGCCGGCAGTTCAAGCGCCGTTTCGGTATCAGTTTCCTGGAGCTTGCACGGCTGCGCCGGCTGGGGCATGCAGCGGAAACACTGACCGCCGGCACCAGAATAATCGAGGCGCAGCTGGATGCCGGTTACGAATCGGGCAGCGGCTTCCGCGCGGCCATTACCCGGCTGTTCGGTGCCGCGCCGAAGCAGTTGCGGACGCGCGACCTGCTGAAGGCGGACTGGATCGAAACGCCCATCGGCCCGATGCTGGCCATCGCCGACAGGCTGGCGCTGCATCTGCTGGAATTTGCGGACCGTCCGGCGCTGCCTGCCGAAATCCGAAGGCTCCAGGAGCAGACCCGTTCCGCCATCGCCATCGGAAGATGTGCGCCAATCGATCAGATATCAAACGAACTCGCCGGGTATTTTGCCGGGAAGAGAACCCACTTCGAAACCCGGCTGGCGCTGCACGGCACACCCTTCCAGCGTTCGGTGTGGGATAGGCTGCGCGCCCTGGCCTCCGGTCAGACGCTGAGCTATGGCGCGCTCGCCCGGGAACTCGGACGGCCCGCCGCGATCCGCGCCATTGCCCAGGCGAACGGCGCAAACTCGATAGCCATCGTCATTCCCTGCCATCGCATCATCGGCGCGGATGGCAGCCTGACCGGCTATGGCGGCGGCCTCTGGCGCAAACGCTGGCTGCTGCGTCACGAACAACAAATGCACGAAGGAGAGGCACCGGATGGAACAGATCGAGAAAGCCCGCCACTTTGCCAGCCTGCATGAGCAGGGCTCGCCGCTGATCCTCTACAACATCTGGGATGCCGGCACCGCGAAGGCCGCCGAGCAAGCCGGCGCAAAGGCTGTCGCCACGGGCAGTTGGTCTGTTGCCGCCGCGCAAGGCTTTGGCGATGGCGAGAAGATACCGCTCGACCTGCTGCTGACCATCGTGCAGCGGATCGTCGATACAGTCGCGCTACCAGTATCCGTCGATTTCGAGGGCGCCTATGGCACGACGCCGGAACAGGTGGCGGCGTCGACGCGGCGGCTCATCGGAACCGGCGCCATCGGCATGAGTGTCGAGGATCGCATCGTGGGTGGCGACGGGCTGTACGACATCGCCGCGCAAGCCGCCCGCCTCGCCGCCATCCGCCAGGCGGCAGAGCAGGCCGGGGTACCGCTGTTCATCAATGCCCGCACCGACCTGTTCCTGCGCGAGAGCGACCGTTCCCGCCATCCCGCCCTGCTGCCGGCCGCACTGGAGCGTGCGCAAGCCTATGCGGCGGCCGGCGCCAGCGGCTTTTTCGTCCCCGGCCTTGTCGATGCCGCAAGCATCGGCGCGCTGTGCCGCGATACAGCATTACCGGTGAACGTGATGGTGATGGACGGTACGCCATCGGCGGGCGCCCTGGCGGATCTCGGCGTCGCCCGGATCAGTCACGGTCCCGGCCCCTACCGTACGGCAATGCAGCAATTCGGCGAACGGGCGAGGACGGTGTTGAGCGGCGGATGAGGCGCCCCTCCCGGCTTGACCGGCAAGCGATTTCGGCGCAAGACGAGGATATCTTTTTGCCGCGCTTCGGAGATATTCCCCATGACCTCGCTGTCCAACATTGCCCCGCCGCGCTTCGATGACGTGCTGGCCGCCGCCGGGCGCATCAAGGGCCATGCCGTGCGCACGCCGCTGCTGGAAGCGCCGCTGCTGAACGCGAAGCTGGGCGGCCGGCTGCTGGTGAAGCCGGAAATGCTGCAGAAGACCGGCAGCTTCAAGTTCCGGGGCGCCTTCAACCGCATCTCGATGATCCCCGAGGCACAGCGCGCGGCCGGCGTGGTCGCCTATTCCTCGGGCAATCATGCGCAGGGCGTGGCCTGCGCCGCCGCCATGCTGGGGCTGAAGGCGACCATCATCATGCCGGCCGATGCACCGGCCATCAAGATCGCCAACACCAGGGCCTATGGCGCGGAGGTCGTGACCTATGACCGGTTCGGCGAAAACCGGGAGGAGATCGGCGCCCGTATCGCCGCCGAGCGCGGCGCAACCATCGTGCGCCCCTATGACGATCCCGGCGTGATTGCCGGCCAGGGCACCATCGGCCTGGAAATCGCCGAGCAGGCGGCGGAGCTGGGTGCTGCGCTCGATGCCGTGCTGGTGTGCTGTGGCGGCGGCGGGCTGGTCTCCGGCACTGCCCTGGCGCTGTCGGAAAAGCTGCCGGGCGTGCCGGTCTATTCGGTGGAGCCGGCCGGCTTCGACGACACCGCGCGCTCGCTGGCCAGCGGCAGCCGCATCGCCAACGACATGTCCAACCGCTCGATCTGCGATGCGCTGCTGGCGGAGAAGCCGGGCGAGATCACCTTCGAGCTGAACCGCAAGCTGTTGAAGTCCGGCCTCGTGGTCAGCGATGCCGAGGCGCAGATCGGCATGGCGCATGCCTTCCGCTATCTGAAGCTGGTGGCGGAACCGGGCGGCGCGGTGGCGCTGGCTGCCGCCGTCACCGGCAAGATCGACATGAAGGGCAAGACCATCGCCGTGGTCTGCTCCGGCGGCAATGTCGATCAGGCGGCCTTCCTGGAGGCCCTCACAACGGCCGGCGAGGTCTGACGAAAACGGGCGAGGTTTCCCCTCGCCCGTCTCCATTCCAGATACTTGCAGCCTTGGCCTGCCAGCAGGCAGGCGTCAGACGCGCAGCTGACCGGCGGCCGCCTTGTCGTCCGTCCCCATACCGTTGGGCGCGGCCCCGTTCGGCGCGGCCCCGTTGGTCAGTGCGGGACGGACCGGCTCCATGCTGGTGGCCGGGCCGTTAAGCGACTTTCCCGGCTGGGGTTGCTCCAGCTTCGGCTGCTCCAGCTTGCGCGGTGCTTCCTGCGCGATGCGCCGCGTATTGCCCTCGAAATAGGCGCCGGGTTCGATCGACAGCGATTCCTGAACGATATCGGCAATGACGCGGGCGGTACGCTGCAACGTCACGGTCTTCGCCTTGATCTGCCCGGTCACGCTGCCGGCAATGGCGACCATATCGGCCTCGATGGCGCCCCGCACCGTGGCGCTGTCACTGACCGTCAGGCTGGACGAACGGATGTCGCCTTCCACGACCCCGTCGATCTGGATATCGCCTTCGCTTTCCAGATTGCCGGTGATGCGCAGATTGGCGCTGATGATCGACGGCATGACGGGACGATCCGCGCCTTTCGCCGATTTATTGGCTTTTGAGAACATGTTGACCAGCCTTGATGAATTTGAGGGGATCGTAGGGCCGTCCGTTCACAAGGATTTCGTAGTGCAGGTGCGGTCCCGTACTACGCCCTGATGAGCCGAGCAGCCCGATGACGTCGCCGAATTCAACCTTTTCCCCCACCTTGACGGTGATTTTTGCAAGATGCGCGTACCGGGTCGAGAGGCCATTTCCATGGTCCACCTCGACCAGCCGTCCATACTGGCTGCGCCACCCGGCATGCCGCACGATGCCGGGCGCCGTCACCATGATATCGCTCTTGTACGGTGCCGTGAAATCCAGCCCTTCATGACGCGCCGGGCGCCGGCTGAAGGGGTCGCTGCGCAGGCCGAAGCCGCTGCTGAGCGCATATTCCGCCATCGGCGCCGCGAAGGGCATGCCGCCCAGAATCTTCTGCACATGCTCCCAGCGGTCCATCTGCGCCTCCAGCGAGGCTTCCAGATGATCCAGCGAGATCGCCCGCAGCCCGTCGCGCGTCAGGGTATCCCCGCGCGGAATGGCGATGCCGCTCTCCTCGCGATAGGGCACGAACGGACCGCCCTGCGGGCCCTTTACCACCTCACGCGGCGGCGGCGGGGGCGGCGGCGGTCCCGGCAGCAGGTCGAACACCGGCACGCCGGTCTTCGCAATCAGATCCTCAGCGAAGGCGATACGCTCCATCGTACGTTCAGCGAAACGCCGCAGCGCCTCGTGATGCGCGGCCTTCATCTCGGCGATCTGCCGTTCCAGCTGCTCGATGCTGGTGTGCAGGGTTTCCTTCTCGCCGACGATCTCGCCGCGGTCGCTCATCGCCTTCTGCAAATCCTGCCGCATGGAGGCCATCTCGAATTCCATGCGCTCGTTCCGCGTCTGCTCCAGCGCCAGGCGCTTGCGCAGGTCGAGGATGGTCGCGGCCTGCTGGCTGCGGGTCTGGTCCAGATTGGCGGCGGCGGCCTCGGCGTCCGACAGCTTGCCGCGCAGCATAGCCATGTGCTTTTCCAGGCCGACATTCTGCGAGGTCATGTTCTTGACCTCGTTCTCAAGCGCCTTCATCTGATCGCGCAGCGCCGTGCGCCCCTCGACGATCTGCTTGCGCTCGGTCTCGGTCTGCTTCAGCTGGCTCTCGGCGGAGGTCAGGTTTTGCTTCAGCGATTCGTTCTGCTCGAACAGCTGGCGCAGATGGGCCTGCTTTTCCCGCAGGTCCTTGGTGATGGTGACGATCGATTCGCGGTAGTTGGCGACCTGATCCAGGAGATTGCGATAGGCAAGCTGCGAGCGTTCGACCGACTCGTCCTTGCTCATCATCACGCGGCTTTTCTCGACATAGCCGACCGTGGCGACGACGACATAGCCGACCAGCCCCACCAGGGCGGCGGAGCAGAACATCTGCGCGCGGCGCGAGAACAGGAAATAGCGGGTATGCCCTTCGGAACGAAGGATGATCTGCCGGTCAACGAAGATACGTTCCAGCAAGGCCGTTACCGGCCGCAGAATTCCCTGGCGTTTTTCAGTCATCACGCTGATCGGACGCCCCCTCCATCGTCTTCAACACGCTTGGCGACCGCCGGGTCGTGCCTGGCAGAAGATCATCCCCCTGATCTTCTGCGCCGGTCGCCTTGTCCATCGCAAACCCATCCGATGGCGCCCAAGGCGTGTAACCGCCGGTCGTGTCCCCGCACCCCCGCGCCAGAAAAGACAGGCCAGACTGGTGTGAACCGGAAACCGGCATGCCGGCTTGCCACACCCAATCTCGCCACCCTGACAACCCGTCTGGACGTATCCTGCCGGGCCTTATGCGGCCACGGCACGGGTAGGATGCAAATATTGCACGATAAACTATAGGGCGACGGGCCGGGTCGCAACCCTAAAGCCACCCCGAACCTTCCCCAAGGCGTCGTCGCCCTGGAGTCTGGCGACCTACTTATGCTCCTTGCCCGCGGGCGCAGCCGCCGGAGCCGCAGGCGCTGCCGGCGGGCTGCCTTCGAACACGCGCTCGAACAGGGTGTTTGCCTCGACGCGCTCTTCCTCGGTGATGGCCAGCCCATCCTTCACGAAATCGCGTCCCTGGCCGACGCTGCGCTGGCACAGCGACACATACAGGTCGATCAGATCGGCCAGCGTGCTGAACTTGTCGTTCATCGCATTATCGGCGCGCATCCGGAAGACCGCTGCGACGCTGTTCATCCGATGGATCGAATAATGCAGATCCTTCACATCCTCAGGCGTGAGCGCCATGGCCGTCTCTTCCTCTCGGTTCATCCCGTCCGGCGCGCGACCCTTCTCCAGGGTTGGCGTCAGGTCGGCGCGGCGGGCATATAGAATGGATTTTTAGAACATTTCCATTACATTCTAATTGTCGCGTTTTTCGTGCGCCGCGTCCATCCTGTCGCGACATGCCCTTCCCTCCGCCACCCCATCCCGAGAGGATTCCGGTGACGCTTACCCGTGAGAACATCCGAAACGGCTTCATCCGCAAGATGATGGAGGAAGCGCCCCCCGGTTTCCGCATGCTGAGCGAGGAGGAGCTTGAAGCCTCCCTGTCCGGTATGTTCCCGGCGGGTCGGCCGGAGGGCGATGTCTGGCTGTTCGGCTACGGATCGCTGATCTGGAACCCCGCCTTCCACTTCGCCGAACGGCGGATCGGTACGGTGCGCGGCCTGCACCGCCGCTTCTGCCTGTGGACCACCCTGGGACGTGGCACCCCGGAGCGACCTGGCCTGATGCTGGCGCTGGACCGCGGCGGCAGCTGCAAGGGCGTCGCCTTCCGCATCGAGGCGGACAAGGCCGCCGAGGAACTGCAGATCGTCTGGCGGCGGGAGATGGTCAGCCACGCCTATATCCCGCGCTGGGTCACGGTGGAGACGGCGGACGGACCGGTGCGCGCCATCACCTTCACCATCAACCGGCGGCACGAACGCTATGTCGGGCAGCAGATGGCCGATGCCGAGGCGGCAAGGGTGATCGCGGTCGCCAGCGGCCGCATCGGGCGCTGCGCGGAGTATCTGGAAAATACCGTCCAGCACCTGCACGAGCTGAAGATCGCCGACCGATATATGGAACGGCTGCTGACCCTGACCCGTCAGGCCTGCAGTGAGCAGGCGGCACAGGAAAATTCGCAGAAGTAAGTACGATGGCCTGTCATGAGCGGCACGCTCTTGTATAATCGCCTTACAGATTAACCTTCCCTACCCCTCTGGAGGCACCATGCCGCTGGACGAAACCGCCGCCCCCGCCAAGCCCTCCTCTGGTCCGGATCTTGAGACGCTCTATGGCGATGCGACGCCGCTGGCGATTGCCAAGGTGCTGGACCGGATCGACGAGAATTGCCGGCTGTTCATCTCCCACTCCCCCTTCCTGTGCATCGCGACGGCCGATGCCGAGGGCAAGCAGGATGTCAGCCCGCGCGGCGACCCGCCCGGCTTCGTTCAGGTGCTGGACGACAAGACGCTGGCGATCCCGGACCGGGTCGGCAACAACCGCATCGATACGCTGAAGAACCTGCGGGACAACCCGGAGGTGGGGCTGATCTTCTTCGTGCCCGGCGTCGGCGAGACGATGCGGGTGAACGGCACGGCGCGGATCACCGAGGATGCGGCCCTGCTGGAGGGCATGGCGATGAACGGCAAGGCGCCGAAGACCGCCATCCTGGTAACCGTGCGCGAGGCCTTCATCCACTGCGCCAAGGCGCTGAAACGCTCCAGCCTGTGGGACCCGTCGGTGCAGGTGCCGAAGGGCACGATCCCCTCACTGGCCCGCATGATCAAGGCGCAGGTAGAGGCCATGGGCGACACGGTCGAGACCGTCGAGGAGCGTATCGAGGTCGCCTACAAGGAAAGGCTCTACTGAGATGACCGACGCCAGCGTGAACCGGTCCAGCCACCGTCTCGTCAGCCCGGCCGACCTGAAGGCACTGAGCCAGCGGTCGGACGCCAGGGGGCTGGCACGGCTCGCCCTGCATGCCGGGCTGATCGGCCTGTCCAGCTACGCCATCTGGCACACCCAGGGCACGCTGTGGGTGCTGCCGGCCATGCTGGTGCAGGGGCTGTTCCTGGTCACGCTGTTCGCCACCATCCACGAGACGGTGCATTACACGGCCTTCAGGAGCCGCTGGCTGAACGAGGCTGTCGGCTGGCTGGCCGCCCTGCCCTCAATGCTGAATTCGACCTATTACAAGCATTTCCACCACGCCCATCACCGCCACACCCAGGACCCGGCGCGCGATCCGGAGCTGACCCCGCCACCGCCGGCGACGCGCGGCGAATTCTGGTGGCGCATCACCGCCATTCCTTACTGGATCGGCCGTTTCCGCTCGCTCGGCAAGCTGGCGGCAGGCAACTTCAAGGGCGCGGATTTCGTGCCGGAAAAGGCAAAGCCGGAGGTCGTGCGCTCGGTCCGGCTGATGATCGCCGCCTATGCGCTGGCGCTGGGCTCGGCGGTCGCGCTGGGCAACGCCTGGCCGGTCTTCTACTGGATCGTCCCGGTGGTGCTGGGGCAGCCCTTCCTGCGCGCCTATCTCCTGACCGAACATACCGGCTGCAGCGAGGATTCCAACGGGCTGACCAACACGCGGACCACGCTGGCCGCCTGGCCGGTGCGGCTGCTGATGTGGAACATGCCGTTCCATGTCGAGCATCACCTCTACCCCTCGATCCCGTTCCATGCCCTGCCGGCGCTGCACGGCAAGATCAGGGGGGAGCTGGTCCATGTCGCGCCCGGCTATCTGCCGACGCTGCGCAGCATTCACGCCGAGCTGGGGGCCGCGCCGGGACGGGCGGCGTAAGCTCCCGGAAGATTGACTAAACTCTTGCCGTCACCCCCGCCTTGTGCCGGGGGTCCAGGCCTCCGCCCTCTGGATGCCCGCCCGTGTAAGCTGAACCCTGGATTCCCGGGACAAGCCCGGGAATGACGATGGAAGATGATCGAATGACTGACGCTGCGATGACCGACACCCGCACCTACGAATGCCCGAACTTCGTCCTGCAATGCGGCATCACGCTGCCGGCGGCGAAGCTGGTCTACAAGACCTACGGCACGCTGGCGGAGGACAAGTCGAACGTCATCCTCTACCCGACGTCCTACAGCGCGCAGCACAGCGATATCGAGTGGCTGATCGGCGCGGACCGCATCCTCGACCCGTCGCGCTATTTCATCATCATCCCGAACATGATGACGAACGGGCTCTCGACCTCGCCGTCAAACACGCCCTATCCGCTGAATCAGGGGCGCTTCCCGGCCATCACCATCTACGACAATGTCATGTTGCAGCGCCGCTTCCTGACCGAGGTGTTCGGCATCGAGCGGCTGGCGATGGTCTATGGCTGGTCGATGGGCGGCCAGCAGGCCTATCACTGGGGTGCCTTGTTCCCCGACGCTGTAGACCGGCTGCTGATCACCTGCTCCTCCGCGCGCACTTCGGAGCATAACAAGATCTTCCTCGACAGCATCCGCGCTGCCCTCACCGCCGATCCCGCCTGGCGCGACGGCTGGTTCCAAGAGCAGCCGGTGAAGGGCATCCGCGCCATGGGCCGCATCTATGCCGGCTGGGCGATCTCGCAGACATTCTACCGCCAGCAACTCTACAAAAGCCTTGGCTATGCGACGCTGGAGGATTTCCTGGTCCGCTTCTGGGAATGGACCTATGCGCGGCGTGACGCCAACGACCTTTATGCCCAGCTCGGCACCTGGTTCAATTCCGACATCAGCGCCAACGAGCTGTACAGGGGAGACCTCGCGAAGGCGCTGGGAGCCATCAAGGCGAAGGTGCTGCTGATGCCGGGCGAGACCGACCTCTATTTCCGGCCCGAAGACAATGAACTCGAAATGCCGCATCTGAAGAATGCAGAGCTGCGGCCGATCCCCTCGATCTGGGGCCACCGCGCCGGCAACCCCTCGCAAAATCCCGAGGACGAGCGTTTCATCGCCCAGGGCGTGCGCGACCTGCTGTCCGCCTGAGGCAGGGCGTCGTTCATCTCCTTCCGTCATTCCTGGGCTTGTCCCGGGAATCCAGGGTTCAGCTTACTCGGCATGCGATCCAGCAAAAGGAAGCCTGGACCCCCGCAAT